>NZ_QKVN01000099.1:0-1197 GCF_003231195.1 Acinetobacter sp. WCHAc060042 | reverse complement strand
TGTATTAGTTCAGACTTGATCGTACATTCTTCTTGAAAAAGAGAAAGTTACCCGTTTTGATAAAGGTGTCGAAATCTTAATCAAACAAAGGTAACTTTCTTATGTTGCATACTAACAATCAAATCATTAAACACAAAGTAGGTCTGCTCAATTTAGCTGAAGAGCTTCAGAATGTATCCAGAGCATGCAAAGTGATGGGTGTTTCAAGAGATACATTTTATCGCTATCAAGAGTTAGTGAAGTCTGGTGATATTGACGCACTGATCAATAAATCCCGTCGAGTACCAAATTTAAAAAACCGTGTAGATGATGCTACTGAACAGGCTGTTATTGATTTCGCAATTCAATATCCCGCATATGGTCAGCACCGTACTAGTAATGAATTACGCAAGAAGGGTGTATTCGTTTCAGGGAGTGGGGTTCGCTCTATATGGCTTCGTCATGATTTAGAAAACTTTAAGAAGCGTTTAAAAGCACTTGAGGCTAAAGTGGCACAGGATGGTATTGAATTAAATGATCAGCAGATTGCGGCACTTGAACGTAAGCATGAGGATGACGTTGCTTGTGGTGAAATCGAAACAGCTCATCCAGGCTATTTAGGCGCGCAAGACACCTTTTATGTCGGGAATCTCAAAGGTGTTGGACGAATCTACCAACAAACATTCATCGACACTTATAGTAAGGTCGTTCATTGCAAGCTCTATACAACAAAAACACCGATTACAGCGGCTGATTTACTCAATGATCGTGTGTTGCCATTCTATCAATCTCAGGACTTACCAATGCTTCGCATCCTCACAGACAGAGGTACTGAGTATTGCGGTAAGGTAGAACAACATGACTATGAGTTGTATCTGGCAGTTAATGATATTGATCACACGAAGACAAAAGCAGCTTCCCCGCAAACAAATGGTATATGTGAGCGTTTCCATAAGACGATTTTGCAGGAGTTCTATCAAATTACGTTTAGGAAGAAGCTTTATAGCTCATTGGAAGAATTACAAGTTGATCTAGACGATTGGCTGAAATTCTATAATACTGAACGGACTCATCAAGGAAAAATGTGCTGTGGTCGTACACCACTTGAAACTTTACTTGATGGAAAACGGATTTGGGCTGAGAAAAATTTAGCTCAAATTTAACCTGACAGGCACAATAAAAAATGGGTAACTGTCAGATCAGGTTTGAGCTAGTACA
>NZ_QKVN01000098.1:0-1233 GCF_003231195.1 Acinetobacter sp. WCHAc060042 | reverse complement strand
TGAATAGCCACCGATTTTGTAGACACTCTTTAGTTAGATAAAATGGCTAATTAACGAGGTGTTTATGAGCAGTAGCAAACGATATCCTGAAGAATTCAAAATTGAAGCAGTAAAGCAAGTGACTGAAAAAGGTCATAGCGTGTCTGAAGTGGCCACACGTTTAGGTACAACCACGCATAGTCTTTATGCCTGGATCAAGCGTTATGATCCTCAGGAACCTAAAATCACAGACTCTAGGGATGCAGTTTCAGAATTGGCAAAGCTAAAAAAGGAGCTGCAACGGGTTACCGAAGAAAGGGACATATTAAAAAAAGCCGCGGTGTACTTCGCAAGCCAGTCCAAATGAGGTATGCCTTTATTCAGGACAATAAGCACATATGGCCTGTTCGTCGTTTATGTTTGACTTTAGATGTTCATCACAGTGGTTATTACGCATGGTTAAAGCAACCCACGAGTAAAACTACAAAGAAACGGCAACAGCTTTCAGGCTTGATTAAACAGTTTTGGCTGGAATCTGGAGGAGTCTACGGCTATCGCAAGATTCACTGTGATTTGAAAGACGCTGGCGAAAATTGCGGTATCAACTGGGTACATCGGTTAATGAAAGCGGATGGGCTTAAATCACAGCGCGGCTATCGTAAGCCTAGATCTTATGCAGGTACGCCAAGTATTGTTTCCGCAAACACCTTAGAACGACAGTTTAATCCAACTCAGCCTAATCAGCGTTGGGTAACTGACATTACGTACATTCGTACACATGAAGGTTGGTTATATCTTGCTGTGGTGATTGATTTATTTTCACGTCTTGTTGTTGGCTGGTCTATGAAATCAAGAATGACTACAGATCTGGTGCTAGCTGCATTATTGATGGCGCTATGGCGGAGAAAACCACAGAATAAAGTTCTGATCCACTCTGACCAAGGCAGCCAATACACTAGCCATGAATGGCAAGCATTCCTTAAACAACATAATCTGGAATGTAGTATGAGTCGCAGAGGAAACTGCCATGATAATGCTGTTGCTGAGAGCTTCTTTCAGTTGCTGAAGCGGGAGCGTATTAAGAAGAAAATTTACGTATCTAGATCAGATGCTCGAGCGGATATATTTGAATATATTGAAATGTTTTATAACTCAAAACGAAGACATGGTTCCAATGGACAACGTTCTCCATTAGATTATGAAAAGGCCCATCAAAAGATGGTTATGTGTGTCTAGAATTTTGGTGGCTATTCA
>NZ_QKVN01000097.1:0-1268 GCF_003231195.1 Acinetobacter sp. WCHAc060042 | reverse complement strand
CACTGCTGTCCCACAATTTTTCACAAGAGGAAGCTCATTTGAGCTTCCTCTTGTTTTATGGGTATTTTATCGGGTGAAAATAAAGCTTTTAAAGTTCTTCTTTCAAACAAATTCACTTGAATTATTCTGAGTAAACGTTGAACTGTCCAACCTGTTTTCCCTAAATGTTGAGCGAAACTCACCAATAAATAGGCGATCATCGCAATCCAGATTTGTGTCTGAATTGCGTTCCTGCTGCGGCCTAGAAACGCTTTTAATTTGAGATTCTGCTTAATCGCCTTAAAGAACAGCTCAACTTTCCAACGATCTTTATAAATCGCCGCAATGGTGGAGGCGGCTAAATGAAAGTTATTGCTGAGAAAGCTAAAGTGCTTGCCACTTTGCTGATCTCTATATTCAATTCTTCTTAACACTGGGGCTTTTCTTTTTAGGGCATGTGCGCTATTCAGCTGAATGGTTTCATCTTTTAGAATACCTTTGGATTCAAGCACTGGATGTTGCTGGATCACCTGATACACAGATTTAGGCCTAAAACGTGTAACAAATCCAATGTTTTGAGCGGTCAGATTTGCATACCATTGGTAATCGACATAGCCTTTATCAAAAACTACAATGCTGCCAGCAGGAAACTGGAATTTGCGGCCTTGTACCATGTCATTTTCTTTGCCATTTTCAACTGCAACAAACTCAGGAATATCATTGCTGTGATTCAATCCTATGCTGAGTTTCATGCTGGCTTTTGAGTCATGAACTTTGGCCCATTCACATAAGGAAAGCGACAGGTCAATATGACTGGCATCCAAGGAATATAATGGATTCTTAAAGCGAAATTTATGGGCTACTTTTGAGTGTTCATAGTATTTAAGCAACTTGTGAAAGAGCTGTTGGTACAAGGCAGCGGGCTGCTGCTCATTGATTCGTGCCAGTGTACTTCGGGGAATAGACTTTGCTCCGAAATGACTCAGTTTTTCCTGTTGGCACTCCAGATTGGATTGAATATCTCTCAGACTTTGCCTGCAGGAAAGTTGAGACATCAAGATGGCAATAAACTGATCCCATCTTGAAGCCGCTCTAAATTTCTGTCCAACATGGTGTACTTTAGCAAGTTGCTCAAAATCCTGTCGCACGACGGGTTTAATAAGCTGATGAAATACGGTATTCTGATGTGACAAAACCTGAATCCTGGTCGTTAAAGTGTTTGTTTGCACTCATATTTTAACGATTTGGACTCAGGTTTTTTATTTAAATCAAACTATGGGACAGCAGTG
>NZ_QKVN01000096.1:0-1272 GCF_003231195.1 Acinetobacter sp. WCHAc060042 | reverse complement strand
GCACTGCTGTCCCACAATTATTCCAAGAAGAACCTCAATTGAGGTTCTTCTTGTTTTCGCCACTTCTTATCGGGTAAAAATAATGCCTTGAGATACTTCCTTTCAAATAAATTCACCTGAATAATTCTTAATAATCTTTGAATACTCCAGCCTTCCTGCGCCATATGTTTGGCAAAGCTCACTAGCAAGTAGGCGATTAATGCAATCCATATTTGTGTTTGTATTGCATTACGACTTCGGCCTAAAAATGATTTCAATTTTAAATTCTGCTTAATCGCTTTAAAGAATAGTTCTACTTTCCAACGATCTTTGTAGATCGCTGCAATCGTGGATGCCGCTAGATGGAAATTATTGCTTAGAAATTCGAAGCTCCTTTGCTTTTCAGCATCATAAAATTCTATACGCCTTAATCGCTTCGGTGCTCCTCTTTTCTTGGCATGGATACTCGTTAATTCAATGCATTCATCCGAAAGAATCCCCTTGCAAGCCAAGACCTTATAGCTCGATTTAACTTGATAAACTGTCTTTGGACGTAGTCGAGTCACAAAACTGATGTTCTGATCTGTTAACTGAGCAAACCATTGATAATCAATATATCCTTTATCAAATACCACAATACTTCTAGCAGGAAATCTAAGTGCTCTGCCTTGCACCATATCATTTTTAATGCCATCTCCAAGTGCCACGAATTCAGGGATGGTATTACTATGATTTAAACCAACGGTCAGTTTAATGCTAGCTTTAGATTCATGTAGTTTTGCCCATTCACATAAGGACAGTGAAAGATCAATGTGGCTTGCATCAAGTGAATACAGCGGATTCTTAAATCGAAATTTATGTGCAATCTTCGTGTTTTCACAATGCCGAAGTAACTGAGTAAATAATTGCTGATATAGGCTGGCAGGCTGTTCTTCATTGATTCTTGCCAAGGTGCTTCGTGCAATAGTCTTAGCACCGAGATGATAGAGCTTTTCCTGCTGTGATTCGAGATTGGATTGAATATCTCTTAAGCTTTGTCGACAGGACAGCTGGGACATCAATATGGCAATAAACTGATCCCAGCGTGTGGCTGATCTTAATTTTTGTCCACAATGATGCTGCTTGGCAAGACGTTCAAAATCACATCGTGAAATAGGTTTAAGTAATTGATGAAATACGGTATTCTGATGTGACAAAACCTGAGTCCTTGTAGTTAAAGTGTTTGTTCGCACTTATATTTTAACTATTTTGGACTCAGGTTTTTTATTTAAACAAAACTATGGGACAGCAGTG
>NZ_QKVN01000095.1:0-1384 GCF_003231195.1 Acinetobacter sp. WCHAc060042 | reverse complement strand
TTCCACCCACATTAAGGACGGAGATTGATTATTTGAACGGATTAAGAACGAAAGAGGGATTTATTTTAATTCTACGCACGTTATAATCATCTAACAGCACGGAGTTTTAACTTGAATCTTATATCGAGTTGGTAGCTCATATAACTTTCGTTATTAATTACTGCAAATAATTAATAACCGTGCATCGAATATAAAACTAAAGCCGATCATATTCAATATGGTCGGTTTTTTTTATGGGGAATTTTTAGGGGTTTAGGAGAAATATTTCAATTTTGGTAACCCCCATATTATAAAAGGGGGTCTAACTTGATCAGATTATGACGACCTTTCCACCGTGTTTTTACGGGTTTAGATCATTTTTTAATCAATTTTTTCTTATTATGTTAAATACATCCTACAAGTGCAGAAATTAAAACGCAAATAGAAAAAATCTAAAGTTTTTGCGAGCGCAGGTAAAGCGCTCTCGCGTCGGTCGGACGTCGAAGCTCCTTCTCCATCCGCGCGCGCGCTCCCTCCCTGCGCCTGCCTTTTTCTTTAAATGATGCCACTTTTAGTAAAAATTTCAGTTTTTACTAAAAGCCTGGCATCTAGGGTATTAGGGAATCCCTAACAAGTCACAAAGTACCCTTTGTGTATCCTTGCTTAAAAAAAATGCCCTAAAATCTATCTCTTAGGGCATTTCCAAGGAGAAACACTGCTTATTTATCTAAAACCTGAAATTCCAGAACCTCAGAAAAAGAATAAAATTCACAATCATCAACAGAAAATTGATGCTCACCATGAAGATTAAAAACAATCGAAGTTACAGTACCATCCGTTTGAAAAGTAAAATCTTTTAAGCAATAACAAAAAGAAACTTCCTTGCCTAAAAGATTTAAAACTGTAGTATCTAGCGCAGTCATAATTGATCTCCTAATAGATCATTGTGATTAGGAAAACAGTAAGATTGCCGTCTTATTGTTTTCCGATTTAAGTATTTGATTTATAACATAAATTGTTTAATTTTTCAACAATTCTTTTTAATAAAATCACATAGTGATATTTATCATTATGGTGAGAGTTGGAGAAGATCAGGGAATACTCACCCTAGAGCACTAAAAGCGCCCTAAGCAGTATTACCCGGACAATGTAAGGCATCACTACGGAGCCGAGCCATCGCTTCACAGGAGCGCATCACAGTCTATTGCTACGCTTGTTTTGATTAGGGCATAGATCACCCCCTGAACACGTTCAAAACCGCCTATAAACGCCTTTAAATGATCACCGCAAGGGATTAACCCAATATACTCACGATCAGCGTTTTATGACTACTCATACCGTTGTCTGCTTTGTTCAGAACCCCCAGTAACAGACTTAAACCCCAATGCGCTGGCGTCACTGTACC
>NZ_QKVN01000094.1:0-1510 GCF_003231195.1 Acinetobacter sp. WCHAc060042 | reverse complement strand
TAAATATTTAAAATTCAGGAAAAAAATATGAACAATAATTATCCTAAACCTATGATAATAATGCACTGGATTACCTTTGTTTTAGTTGTAATTGTATATTTGACGAGTGGAGATCCAACAAGAACAGGTTTGCAGGGCCAGATTCATGTTATAGGTGGAATTTCAATATTTATTCTATTTTTCGTGCGGTTGAGTGTTGTTTTTCTCTATAAAAGAAGTATTCCTCAAAATGAGATCATTAATCCGTATCAAATAAAATTATTTAAAATTGTCAGATTTACGCTTTACGTAAGTTTATGTGTCGTTCCAATAGCGGGCTGGCTTGCATTATCGAGTTTCACTGATAACTTCCAAGTATTCTCTTTAAATTTGCCACTTTTGAGCAGTGTTAGAGAGGTTAAATATATTGGTCAGATGCATCAATTTTTAGGTAACTTCTTTATTACAGTCGTAGGTTTACATGCTTGTGCTGCATTAATCCACCATTTTATTTTCAAAGATAATGTATTAAAAAGTATGCTTTTTAAAAAAATGAAATGATTTAGATCTATAACTATAGAAAATAGGCATATTGTTCACCTAGAACAACATGCTTTATTGATATAAAGCATGTCAGATAGGTCAGGTATTTCTATAGACTTATTATCTATACTCCTCATGGAGTGGGAATATTTGGATTATACAAAAAAGGATCTTATGCCACCGCAACATTAAATAATGATCCAATCCAAGCACTGAATAACATGGCAATAATACCCCAAATCATTACCCGAATCGAACCTCTCCAAATACTGGCGCCGCCCGCATAACTGGCCAAGGCACCCATAATTCCGAGACTTAATACCCCAATCAGCATGACGCCTTTCTCTAAGTATCGCTCAGGCAGAAGCATAATTGAAATTAAAGGAAATAATGAGCCTACAGTAAATGCAATGGCTGAAGAGAAGGCAGCACGAAACGGCTGGGCAGAAGTATGATCTGAAATACCAATTTCATCACGCGCATGTGCATCTAAAGCATTGTGTGCAGTCAGTTGTTGCGCGACTTCTTGCGCTAAAGCGGGTTGTAATCCACGCTGTATGTAAATATTTTTTAGCTCATTTAATTCATGTTCAGGATGGCGTTGCAGTTCACGTTCTTCCATCTGCAGATCATTCTTTTCAATGTCTTGTTGCGATTTAACGGAGATGTATTCACCTGCAGCCATCGATGCAGCTCCAGATATTAATCCGGCGATACAGGTCACCAGTACAGTATGGGTAGATGCTCCACTGGCTGCGATTCCCACCACGAGACTTGTGACTGAAATAATCCCGTCATTTGCCCCCAGCACAGCTGCACGCAACCATCCCGCACGTTCGATGTAATGTTTTTCAATATGATAAGAATGGCGCACAAGGTATATCCTTTTTGTTATCAGGATGATTATAATAAATTTATTTCATCTGTAGAGATTATTATTGGCTAATTTCAAAAACCGTGATTAAAAGGCAAAAAAATTTTAAAACGG
>NZ_QKVN01000093.1:0-1780 GCF_003231195.1 Acinetobacter sp. WCHAc060042 | reverse complement strand
GAGAAAGAAAAAGTAATGCAGATATTTTTGGCAGATGCTTTTGAAGCTGTTTCTAAGGAAATTAGAAAAGACTAAATAGTAAAGCCCCAAGAATGGCAGTTCCTAGGGCTTTGAATTCGTGTGTACAGTCAAATACAACGAGGTAATACCATTGTACAGTCAAATCGTATCAAATCAAATAGAGCGCAAGGCGCTAAACGCCGAGGAGCCATCGACGAGGCTACAAGCGCAAGGCGCTCCCCTTGGTATATTTACGAAATCTCCTGTAATCCTTACTACGAAAGGCTTTCAGCGAGTTCATGAATTTTTACTCCAAGATCAATCTGCAAAGTTATTGCCGAAAGAACGTGTCTGCAATTGTCTGAAAAAACGCATTGATAAACAAAAACAACGTGAAGTTAAATATAACGAATCAAGAAAAAAAGCTCACTGGGCGAATGTTCAGCGGTGCGGATCTGTTTGGACTTGTCCTGTTTGTGCTAAGCAAATTACAGAGAAACGCAGGGAAGAGCTTAAAAAAGGCTTGGAAACGTGGAAAAACGCTCATTTGGGCGGTGTTTTACTACTTACCCTTACATTCTCACATTCCGTCAATGAATCGCTGTCATCGCTCTTAAAACGCCAAAAACACGCATATAAACGATTCTTTGAAAATACTCGTGTCGTTAATCTCATGAAGTCCATTTTTGTTGAACATAAGATTAAAGGTTTTGAAGTTACTTATGGTCAAAATGGATGGCATCCACATAATCACGTTTTGCTTCTAACAAAGTACCAGGTGCATAACTTTGAACTATATCGTGATGAATTGGCAAAAATATGGATTGATTGCTGTACTAAGTCTGGGCTGTCTGCACCAAGTATGGAACATGGTTTAGATATTCGTGATGGTAGCTATGCGGAACAATATGTTTCTAAGTGGGGTATTGAACACGAACTTACTAAAGGTCATGTGAAAAAAGGCCGTAATGGTGGATTTACTCCTTTTGATCTTTTGCATTACTCAATGCTTGATGGACAAATGAATGGACGAACATCTGCAAGTCTTTGGCAGGAATTTGCGATTTCTACAAAAGGCGCTCGTCAATTAGTTTGGGGCCGTGGATTAAAAAAGTTACTTAAGATCGAAGAAAAAACAGATGAAGAATTAGCAGAAGAAACAGAACAAGAAGCTATTTCCCTTAGAACGGTTGATGATTTTGCATTTTCATTACTTTGCCATTATCAGCTCCGTCATAAATTTTTAGAGTGTATTGAACGTGATTATGAAAATGGCTGTTTTGGAAATGGTGAAACAGAAAGGCTTCTGATTGCGTTACTAGAACATGAAATTGAAAGGCTTAGGCTATCTGCTTAGGTTTGTTTCTTGAGAAACGCGGAAGCGTGCATTACTGAAAAAAAATCACAAATCACAAATCACAATTGTCAGAGGGGGTGGAGTTACCCCCGAACTGATGCAATAAAAATTCCAAAACTTTCCTCTCTGATTACAAGCTCCCATCTAAACCAAGATCGGGAGTTTTTCGGCTATGCCGACTGCAAAACATTTGCTTATTTTTTGAATGCTTGTATTATTGTGACTATTAGTAACGAGGTTTTTAGAATGGCAGTTCAAAAACGATTAGCTTTAACAATTTCACCTGATTACTTGGAACTTCTTCATAAGGTTTCTGCTTATCAGAATATTCCAACATCAACATTTGTTATGGGTTTACTTGAAGGTCAGCGCCCAGTTGTTGAAGCAATGTTAAAAGCTTTTCAGGATATTGAAGCAGGTAAA
>NZ_QKVN01000092.1:0-1889 GCF_003231195.1 Acinetobacter sp. WCHAc060042 | reverse complement strand
TCGAAGTTTGGTTGAAACTAAGATGCATTGCATCAAATTATTAGGAGATAAACTCAGCGCAAGGAGTTTTGATAGCCAAGTGAATGAAATCCATGCACGTGTAGCAGTCCTTAACAGATTTACGGAATTAGGTCGACCACTTACCCAAGTTACGCCTTAAATTTGGCTCAATTAGGGGCGCTTTGCATTTCAAATCTTTGTGCAACAAAGCCCTCTGATTTCCAATTATCTTTTTAAAAAAAAGTTTTTTTTAAACAACTTTACTGAATCAAAGTTAATGTTGACTCAGGATATAAATCAATTTATTTTAATTGATTAATTTTACAAAACTTAGGCTTTAAATGAAAAACCAACAACTCTCCCTAGATTTAATCGAAGCACAATATAATTTTAAAAATTCAAAAAATAATAAAAATTCAAAAAGCCTATTAATAATCATTGGCGGAATTGAATTAACAAAAAAATCCAACGCTATAAAAAAATTATCCGAACTAATGGATCCTCGTTATTTAAAAATAAAAGCTGATCTCCCAAATAAAATAAAATCAAACTCATTAATTTGGTCACCATATATCAATGACATACCAAAAAGAGGAGAAATTGTTACATTTTATGGGAATTGGTATACTGATTTACTAGCGTCAACACTCTATGAAAACACAAAAAAATCAGATTATTATTTTAAAGAACATTTAGAAAAAATTAATATATTTGAAAATTATTTAAAAAACAATAATATTGACATAGTTAAAGTATGGTTCGATTTACCTTGGAGTTCTATTAAAATTCGAGTTTCCGACTTAAATTTAAACAGAGCTTTTCAAAGAGTTCCCAATCACTCTTGGGACAACTTTCCAATAGAAAAATGGAAAACAAAAGATCTATATAATAAAATTAATTTCTATAGAAAACAGTTCACTGATGATTGGTATATTATTGATAGTCAGAATAACAAAGAAAGAAATCTTGCCTTTGCCAATATTGTTTTATCTCATCTTAAGAATACAGCCCCGCCCAAGAATGCCAGTCTGGATTATCAGCCAGCAGCTCTCTCTCCATTATTGACACAAATTTCAAAGGGAGATATTGAGCGTGTACAGTACAAAAAAATGATTAAAATACTGGAACACAAAGTGGCAGAAGCTTTACGTTTTTCATCTAAAAACGTGGTCTTCGCATTTGAAGGCATGGATGCTGCTGGTAAAGGCAGTTCAATCAAACGCCTTATCAAATATTTAGATCCTTATGAATATAGTATTCACAGTATTTCTGCGCCGGAAAATTTCGAAAAATTAAGACCATACTTGTGGCGTTTTTGGAATAAGCATACAGTTAATGGTGAAATTAATATTTTTGATCGAACATGGTACGGTCGTGTTCTTGTTGAACGTATTGAGTGCCTCATTACCGAAGCTGAATGGCAAACTGCGTATGAAGAAATCAATCACTATGAAAAGCAATTGACAGAAACCAATACTATTGTTTTAAAGTTTTGGCTTGCCATTTCAAAAGATGAACAGCTTATCAGGTTTGAAAAGCGACAAAAGACACCACAAAAACACTTTAAAATTACTGATGATGACTGGAGAAATCGTGATAAATGGGATGCTTATCTACAGGCGGCATCCGATATGTTTAAGTATACAAACACTGAACACGCGCCTTGGCATATTATTTCTAATGACAATAAATTAGCGGCCCGTATTGAAATTCTTCAAACCATCTTAAAAAGCCTGCAAACCGAGATAGTATGTAAATAACATCATTTAATCACCTCCCTGCAGGGAGGTGATTATGTGTGTCTAGAATTTTGGTGACTATTTGGTACAAATTACTATCCCATTAATTAAAAATTTCATATTTATTATCATGATGATAGATCATTCTTT
>NZ_QKVN01000091.1:0-1944 GCF_003231195.1 Acinetobacter sp. WCHAc060042 | reverse complement strand
CTGTGATTGGTGCTTCAGTCAGTGCGAAACGAACAGTTGCGGTAAATGTGGTTTTTAATCTTGTCACTGCGATATTAGCTTTTTTTATATTGGCTCCTTTATTTATCTATTTTTATCAGCAATATACTTTTTTTACTCAATGGGATGTCTTGATTATTTTGGCCTTATTCCATACTGCATTTAGTGTTATGGGGGCCTTGGTTTTTATGCCTGCGACAAAACAGCTGGAAAAGTGGCTGCTGCGTATTTTACCCAATGACTTGCCTGCGATTATGAAATTTCTGGATGAGGCTAATCTTGAGTTTTCTGCTATTGCTGTTCAGTCTGCACAGACCGTTCAATATTATATTTTATTCGAAATATTCAGTTTTTTGAGTGCAGCATTTCAGGAAGGTGCTATGCCTTCTCAGCGGAAAATAAAACAATTAGATGAAATAATTTTACAGCTGGAAGCATATCTAGAAAAAATCAATGTGCCTTATTCACATGAAAGTAATCATGATTTTGTCAGCTTATTGCGAGTGATGGTTTATGTACGTGTATTACGCAGTGATCTTGAAAATATTGATTACGCAATTTTATTACGTACTCAGCCAGCAGTTTTACAAACAGCTTTGGACTATAAGCATATTGTTGAGAGCTATATACAACAACGAGAGCAGCTAGGAAATCCTAAAAATATAGAGCCAATGCGCAATGAATTAAATAGTTTAAAGAAGTGGACCAGTCAGCATCGTGCCGAAATACGCCAAAAAATTCTGCAGCATACTGAAGTGAATCAACTTAATGCAGCAAAGGGGATTGAGTTACTTGCTGCGCAACGTTGGCTAGATCGTTTAGTTGCACATACTTACCGTTTTTCTAATGTGCTGTATGAAAGTATTCTCAAAAATGAAGAAAGGAAATTTAAAAATGGCTGTTAAATTGACACGCCGTACAAAGTATTCATTCAGGGTGTTGAACTTGGCGATGCTGTCTATATTGTGTACAGAAGCAGGCTATGCTTATCAACCTGCAAGTGCTTCTGCTTGTGTAGCACTTGAGTCAAATGCAGAGCGTTTAAATTGTTATGACGGTTTATTTTCAGTAAAGCTCAGCGACGTAACAGTGGCATCGGTATTAGTTGCAGAAGGCGCTGGATCTGCTGAGGCCATGCCGTTACAAACATTAAAACGGCCGAGCAGCCGAGATAACAAGCAGGGCAATCCGAACCATTTTTTTGCTTTAGAACATCATCAATCGGATTTAAAAGCATCATTAATCGACCAGCGTTGGGAATTAACACCAGAACAAAAACTAGGAACATGGAATTTACGGGCTTACCAGCCTATTTATTTGCTACCTGCACTGTGGACAAGTGAAAAAAATGAAGTTCCGCATACGCCAAACAAGACACTGGCAGAACAGCAAAATTTGAATTCGATGGAAGCTAAACTGCAGTTATCTTTAAAGACCAAAGCACTTGAGAATCTCTTTGAAGACAATGGGGATATGTGGGTTGGCTATACGCAGACTGCGCATTGGCAAGTCTATAATGAAGATGAATCGAGGCCTTTTCGTGAAACAAATTATGAGCCTGAAGCCAGTTTAATTTTTAGAACAGACTATAGCATTTTGGGCTTAAATGGGCGCTTATTGGGATTAACTTATAATCATCAATCTAATGGTCGTTCTGGTCCCTTATCTCGCAGCTGGGACCGTATTATGCTGAATATTGGTTTAGAAAAAGATAATTTTGCGCTTATGTTGCGACCTTGGTATCGCCTAGATGAAGATGCCGGAAAAGATGATAATCCTGACATTAAAAACTATGTAGGACGGGGAGATTTAACAGCATTTTACCGTCGTAATGATAATGAGTTTTCATTGCTTTTACGACATTCTTTAAGAGGGGGGGCTTTGTTGCACAAACCTAGCCTATAAGGTTTATTCAGTCCTATAATT
>NZ_QKVN01000090.1:0-2098 GCF_003231195.1 Acinetobacter sp. WCHAc060042 | reverse complement strand
GTCTCTAAATTTAGGCTATTTGATCAGTACCTTTATTTTCGCAGCAGTATTTATAGCTTTGCTATTCTTTCAAATCCGCTCTAAATTTTACCGTCCTTATTTGTATTGGTTTACCATCATCGCCAGTACGACCGTAGGTACGACACTGGCTGATTTGATCGATCGATCTTTGGGGATTGGTTATATCGGCGGAAGTAGCCTATTGCTCGGTTTGGTCTGCTTGTCTTTATTCAGCTGGTATAAGGTTGAAGGCAGTATTTCACCGCATACGGTGAATTATCCACGGGCAGAAATTTTCTATTGGTTAACCATTACCTTTTCCCAAACCTTAGGGACGGCTTTAGGAGATTGGTCAGCAGACACCATGGGGCTGGGTTATAGCGGTGGAATTATCCTTTTCGTCGGTCTTATTCTCATGATTTTGGCCCTGTACAAATTCACTCATGTTTCAAGAACCTTACTGTTTTGGAGTGCATTTGTTTTAACCCGCCCTTTGGGGGCTGTGGTGGGGGATTTCCTGGATAAACCGATCGCTTCGGGTGGTTTGGATTTAAGTCGCTTTACTGCTTCAGCTGTCATTTTGATTGCGATTCTAGTGTGTATTCACTTTAGCAATAAAACGACTGCAAAAAAGGCCTAAATATATAAAGTCGTATTGATATCGAAACATTGATTGGATCTGTGCGCTGACAAAATATGACAGTAAGCCCTGCTAAAAATGCTTTCAACGAGGAAATTTTTTCGCCATGATTCCATTGATTCAAGCCAATCAGCAATTGTTCATCTTGAGCATCCTTGTATTTTCACTGGTTATTCTTTTGTGGGTATTACAGTACTGGATTATTCAGCATGGCAAGCAATTATTTGATTCAGTTGTGCAGTATGGGGGAACGTTTAAACAGCAGGTGGGAAAAAGCAATTTATTCATTCGAATAAAATACAAGTACCCCCGTTTTTTTGGTTTTTTGTCGAAAAGATTTCAGCTCCAGCATTTTTATGGCTTACCTCTGACGCTTTTATTTTTAGCCATGGGCTATATTTTAGCATTGTTTACCGGACTTGTTGAAGATGTGGTTACTTCAGACTCCATCGTGACAATGGATTATTTTGTTTCCCAACAGATGAATATGCTGCATCAACCCAGCGTAGTGGATTTTTTTATTTTCATCACCAGTTTTGGTTCTACAGCAATTTCTTGTTTGATTGTGATTTTAGTCGGTGTGATCTGCTGGATCATTCGCCAACCCTATATATTAATAGGGTTGCTGGTCTCCACTATAGGAAGTTCTATATTTACCTTCCTGAGTAAACTCTTATTTCATCGCGTGCGACCAGCAGATGCTTTACTGCTGGAGCAATCCTACTCATTCCCTAGTGGACATGCCACCATTGCTATTGCCTTATATGGATTTCTTGCTTACCTGGCTATTCGTTTTAGCCCAAATTTTATCAGACAAGTCCGTATATTTTTTACGATGTTTCTTTTTGCTGTACTTTTAGGCCTAAGTAGAATTGTCTTAAATGAGCATTACTTAAGTGATGTGCTGGGTGGTTTTTTGGTAGGAACATTATGGTTAATTGTCAGTATTAGTCTGACAGAATGGTTAAGTGCCAGAGGAAAAATTATTTGGCAAATACCTGGGTCAGCTATGCAGACTTATACAGTAAGCCTAAGCATTATTTTGGTTCTGCTTGCTGCGCTAATCTATGCAGAAGTCTATCAATTTCCATTGTTGGCTTAAGTAAAATCAACTTTTAAGATCTTTTAGTGGACAAGTAAAATAATTGACCAAATAATAAAAATAATGAGAAGTGCTGAAAATTGTGCCGCACTTCTCATATCTTTTGCCTTTTTGGAATGCATGTTTTTCAAGCGAAATACGATCTAAAACAGCTTCAATCGCAGAATTGAATAATTCCACAATTACAGCCAGTAAACAGACAGCCACCATCAGTGCCCGTTCTATAGAAGAAACAGCAATAAAAAAGCTCATAGGAATTAGAATAAGATCAATTAATACGATTTGACGAAAAGCTGCCTATTTTTAGACGCTGTTTTAGATCCTAAAAATGAATAGCCAGTGGCTACTAGAATCCG
>NZ_QKVN01000009.1:0-105068 GCF_003231195.1 Acinetobacter sp. WCHAc060042 | reverse complement strand
AAGTCTTCAAAGCTGTCTAAAATCCATTTTGCAGTTCTTCGAGCAATTTCATCTCGCCATTCACTTTCGGTTTCTCTTACATCTAAATATGCATCGTCAAGCCATATTTTTTGCTTTAGAGCTAAGGATTGATAATGCTCCTTTTTAGACCATCCCTTTTCATTTTTACGTATACAAAAGGCAATAAATAAAATATCTCCAACCATTTGACGTAAAATTTTTTTAATTTTTTTACGTGTATGCTGATTATTAATTCCAGTGACATATTTCTGTAAGCTTTCAAATTCACTACCAAATCTTTTCCAATATAGACACTGTTGAAAAAAATCTTGACTGGGTAATTTAATATTACGGTTTTCAAACTTAGGTGGACAAGTTGATAATAAATAAGCTCGTCCTGCATTTTGACTATTTAAAACACTGACATTTTGAGGTTGAGTTCCACCATACCCCGTTACAGTTAAATCAAAAATATCGGAATAGCCTATTTCATGATGCTCATTTTTCTTACGTGACTCTTTAGCTTGTTTAGTGTCTTCAGAAAAACGTATCGCATCAATGGATTGTTTTAGTCGAGTGATTAATCCTGATGGCGTTAAAATAGAGAGTAAATGATATTGTGCTTCACGAACTGGAAAATAAACTTGTTTCACTAAGTGATCTGTTTTAACAGAATGATCTGTTACTTTTATTTTTAAAAATTCTGTACTTAAAGTATCAAAGTTTAATTTTGCATGAGTAATTAGAGTTTTCAATGCTTGATCTTGCTGTTCAAAACCGTCCAATACCGTGAACTTTTCATTTAATGGTAAGGACAAAAACTTAAATACATCCATTGCAGCAGCATTGCCAAATACATCTAATGAATAATCCACATTCCCACTTCGTAAATAGCCATCATTAGATTGTTCTACTTTAGCAATCACGCTTGAAGTTTTTGCACTTGGGTGACTGAATTTACTTGGGTGACTGACCATAGAAAGCTGTGTAACTCGCTTTGCTGCATCAGGTAGCCATTCATTTAAACTAAACTTATCATTTGCCTGTTTTTGTAATTCGCTTATTACCGTTTCATTTTCAGCCTTTTTTATTCGCTCTTTTAACCAAAGTTCTTTTCGCTCATTCAAAAATGTATAAATGCTTTCAGCCATATATCCCCCACTTATTATTTATCTAAAACTACAAGTCCAAATTGTTCAGAATAAACAAGTCTTTTATTCTCATCATACTCAGGTAACATAATTTCCCCATAGCGTTCTGATAATGTTTCTACCTTTTCAGAAATATCCTCATTTTCGCTCAATTTATCAAGAGAAAGACGACACAAAATGTCGTGATAATTTCGATTTAACCATAATCTTTGTTGTTCTAATTCGTTTAATTGCATGTGATGAATATTATAAAAACCATTACGATCAATATATTTTCCAAAATCATCTTTTACACAAAATACAAGTTTGTGATTTTTTAACACTGCAAAAAGCTGAATATTAGGTGAACTTTGTCTAAAAGGCGTAAATTGCTGAGGTAAAGCCGTTAAAAACCAGTTTTGAGTCAACCACGCATTGAGGGGCTTCGCACCTACTTTATTATATGAAGTTAAAGCATCAGCCATGACCGCATGTTCAAGATCAGCCAATTTTTTTACAGCTTGTAAAGGTTGATTTGCCTGAATACGTGGAACGGCATTGATATTAAAATCAACATTTGAAATATCGAGTAATTCTTTTAGATCTTTGGTCTGTAATTTGAATTTATCATTATTCATTTCACAACCTGGCTTTTCAAATGCGACCTTCGCCTTTCGTACGCCTTTCAAATTATATTGCATCAAAGCAATATTTGGTTTTTGAATATCCTGTTCCAGTTTTCGATGCCGTAATACCCGCCCAGCAAGTTGGATGATAGAGCGATAAGAGGATGGCTCTACAATTGCCCAATCAAAATCATGATCTCGACCAACCTCCTCTACAGGCGTAGCAACCAAGATAAAAACAACATGTTCATGCTCTGTTGAATCTAAATGCTGTCGAATCACATTTTCTGAAAATGCAGTTGCCTGCTCTCCTACTTTTTCTTTGCGCTTCAAAACCTGATCTAAATGTCGCTCCTGCTCACTACGTAATAGCAAAACTTGACGACTATGATATGCCATGACACGAGGTGCAATTCCTTGTGACCACTCGGCATTTAATAGATATTGAGTGAGCGCGACACATGGCGAAATATTCGCTATGCGTACCACACCAAAAGAAACTTTTTTGCCTGTTTTAATATCAATACTGTAATGATTTAGATGCAATTGTTCAGCATTCTGCTGAATTCGTTCAAAATATTGCGACTGTAAACTTTGATCTAAACGTTGTACTTCTTTTTCTGCAACAAGGTCAGCGCAATCTATAATATAAGCTCTATGTTTTACGATTTGTTTACTTAATGCATTTACTCGAAGCTCAATAAATTGATCATGTGTATTCTTATATTGCTGCATCGTTTCTTTTGATTTGCTTGAATCAATGATTTGAATTTTAGTTTTAAATTCATCAACCCACATTGCAGTCATATTTGTATTTTTAAGTTTTTTAAACGCACAATACAATGACCAACCTTGCTGATACGCATTAAAGAAACCCTCAGCTAATGCAGGTGGAATGGTTGCCGAGGAAATCATCACTTTTCGCCCTAACATCCCTGCCAAATGTACAAGTCGAGCAATCGCAATTAAGTCCTGACCGTTAAAATCATCAACTTCATCAATCACCAAATCTGAAGATGAAAGTCTCAAACTGGGTAAAATATATTTTCCACCTCGTTTGGTCTCCGTGGCTGCCATCATATGATCAATGGTATAAACTAAAACAGGTTTATATAAAAAAGCTTTATTACGTTGTTCCTGATTCTTTGGAAATAAAGCATTCATAAACTCTGCTTGAGGCATAGCGTCATAATCAAGTTCATTGTCTAATAGTTCTTCTAGTGACTCTGAACCTATTTCCTCAATACTTACTTCATCTGGCTGAGTATTTTTTATATTTTGATGATGTAATTCCTGAACAGCTTTTGAACCAATTAAAACAGCAAGCTCATCATTGCTCAAACCAATATCATGACGATATGAATCACCAGTTTGTAAAGTTAATGTTCTGAGTCCTAAAGCTAAGATATAGCGTAATGATTGCCCATCATTGGATAGAGCTTGCATAATTTTAGCATTGGCAATCGTTTTACCCTTACCCGTACTCGCCATATTGACAATAAACCAACCTTGTTTCTCCACTCCCTCATTTTTTTGAATAAATTGTTGTATCCCTTTCACTGCCTGATCTTGCCATTCAAAACCTTGAGGACTTTTCTTTTTTAATTTTTGAATATCATAAGCGGGTTCCATGTCATCGGCTAAGCGACTTAAAGACTGAGCAACTCGCATTGCATTGTCACTGACCCGTACTAAATGCTCATCTAAAAATTGTTTGGCTTGTTTCGTTTTTGGGTCAGTATTTGCAACGAGTGATAAATTGGTTTTCCACGTTTTATCTGCCTCACAAGATGAATAATAGTGATCACCCAACATGAGACATAATCGTGCATGATGTAAAATCACTCGCCAACTGCCATCAACAAAAATCTGCTGTGATGCTTGAAACTCTTGTAATAAACGTGTTGACCATTTTTTAATTTGCTTGTTCCATTCAGATGACTGAGTCAACAAACCTTGTTTAAACTCAAAACACAATTTAAGACGTTGTTGATACTCTTTTTCCTCAAATTTATTTTGATAACCCCAATCTGCTTCGATAAATTCAAATAAATTACTTATACATGACACATCTTCACTGCCATATTTCCTATATTCTTCTTCACGTTTTAAATTAGGTAAGCGATGATGTGACACAATCAACCATGCGACCAACTGTGCTAAAGGTGGAAGTTGGTCTAAAGCTTTTGATTGATCTGAATTTTCCACTATCGTTTGTTTGAGTACTTCTTCATTCCAATTTTGACTGATAAATAAATTGAGCCATGCTTCGTCAGTTTCAATATCGCCCGATGATTGAACCAATGCATTGAGCAAAAGACAGGAAATCCATTCATGCCGTAAAGGATCGCCTTTAAATTGATTGTTTTTACTGAGGAGTTTCTGCTGAAATAAAACCGTTGCTTTGCCCCAATCGTGAAGTAGTGCGGACACTGCAACCAACGCTTTAATCAGAGGTAAATAATGCCAATCATTTTCCCATTTATTTTGATCTAATTTTTTCTTCGTCGTATTTACAGGCACAATCCCCTGCATATTAAACTTATTCCGATTTCCAACGACCCACAGCAACTCACTTCTACGACGACCACGTATCCAGTGACAACTGACCGCTGTACTTTTGGTGACAGTCTTTCTCAATAATTTTTTAACAGCAATCAAACCATCTTCGGTCATGACTGTTTGCCATGTATTGTCACCAATTCGATCTGCAAAAGCATCAAGTACACGGCGAGTTCGAGCAATCGCTTTCTTTTCACACTGGCTAATGAAGGTCACAATCATAATTCACTTGCCTCTGTATTAAAGTTTTTACAAGCTTGCGTTTTCACCTGATCAAACATCCAATCCAAACAGCGATATGCAACGAATTTTTGCAATAGCTGTTGACGGAACTCTTGCTCTTTCATGCCCTCTTTGGCACAAATAAATGCCCAAGGTAAAACCACAGCATCCTTAATTAAATCCGCTACATCAAACACCAAAGCACCACGTCGAGTTTTACCGTGCATCACTGCAAATGAATGAGAAATGCCTAACACCCAAAGCGTGGTTGCGGCTAAACCATAGGCGAGATAATTACCATGATTCAAAAAATCATTGGCTAAATCCCCCTGCTCAGGATTGCGTTCAAAACGGAGTTTGCAACGTGTTGCCGCAATCTTATAAAGTTGCTTGGTCATTTGTGCTTCAGCAAGCAACAAATCACCAACTTTGCTTTGATGCGGAATTTTCTTTTCAAATCCTGTTAACGCTTGAGTGATATCTTGGTCATCCAGATAAAATCCTTCGGCTTGTAAATCCCGATCTTTAGCCCAAACTTTACGGATAAATTCGATACGTGCGAACTGAAATTGTTTTGCGACCTCTAAACGTTTCGCCTCATCAAACCAAAAGCTCATCCATCCTTGCATATATTCCGTGGGGCGATATTCACTTTGTGGCATCATCCATTCAATTTCACTCCCCATAAATAAAGGTGTTCCGCCGCCACCTGTAAAACCGACCAATACTCCTGCACTGGCGAGCATCCGCATCGCTGCTTGGGTAATGGATGTGCCTGTACCCAATAAAATGACCGTGGTATTGGCGATTGGAATATTCCAATATTGGTTTTCATTTTTGGCTTCTGTGAGATATAAAACTCGACCATCTTTTTGCATGACACGTGCATGTTCAAGGTAGTAAAGATTGGCACGTTTAGAATGTAAAATTGCTTTTAAATCGGAAGGATTAAGTTGTTCCATTATTGTTATCAATTTTAAAGAGGCGTTATTATTAAAATATCTTCACCCCATCTTTATTGAAATAAAATTAAGCAAGCTAACGTCACATCTTGACGCAGAATCTTCGCAAGATGCATCTGTATGGTAATTTATACCTCGATTTGCTGAAACTACTTCGTAACAACCCTCTTTAACTTCCTAAACCCCTAGTTATCTATTCTCAATAGAATTTCCATCAAGGTCATAAAGATTTACTGCTCGTGCACCAGTATCAAGAAATAATTCTTTAAAAGCTCGTATTTCAATCTTAGCTAAATTAGCCTGTATTGGCTCCATTATTTGGACAATCGCAATAGGAGCTGTAAACTTGAAAAAAGATAAACTATTAGAATGATGTTTCATTAAAGCTTTCAATGTTGTTGTAGCACTTTCAAAATCTGCCAAAATCATTCTCGGATGATCATAAGGTATTTGAGGAACTTCTGTTGCTTTGACAGTACCATCCCCTGACATCAAATCCATACGGTTTTTATAAAAATGTACCCACATTGCTTTAGGATGTTTCTTTAAATCGTCGCTTATCATCTTGATTCTTAATTTTCTCTAAATTAACATAATACGCTTATACGAAGTGCTTGAAATTTTCCTTTTAGCATCAATCCCCCAGCCAAAAAGATTTTAGAATTCAGCATACTAGAACGGCTTTTCATCATTATTCATGCTTCACACTTACTGTTTAAACAAGATAAAGCCACTGAGCCTAACCGCTCATGAAAACCGCTAACTTGAGTGATAAAACCATGATTATCTTATATCAAGCCGAGCCTTTCTCTTGTTTATAGAAAGACCCAGCCCACCAGTCACATTAGAACTTTACTAAGTCACCTTTTAACGCCACCCCTGCTAATGCCGTACCTTTCGCACATTGGTAAGTCGTGGTGCTACGTGTTTCGTTGGACTTATAGAAACTCACCAAATTGGTCACGGCATTTGCACCTTTTGCTTTTGCCGTATTTTGGAACTGAATCAACGCAGAACGTAGCACATGATCACATGAACTTTCTGCCGATTTAGCAAAACCATTGGTTTTTTTATTGGTCACTAAGCCTTTTTGAATGACCTTGCCACCTGACTTAGTGCCCGCTAAATAAAACTTGACTGAACCATCCAACACCCCATCAGCGACAGCACGGTTTACGGCTTCTTGGAAATTGAAATCATGCATTTGGTCAGCTGCTTGAGCCGATGCAATCCCACATAAAGACAATACTGTTACTGCAAAAGCTTTTTTAAAAGACATCATTTTTCCCTCATCTTATTTGAAACGTTTAAAAATTAAGGAGGTATTAATCCCTCCAAAAGCAAAATTATTGCTCATCATGGTTTGCGTTTCTGCTGAACGCATGCCCGATACCACATAATCCAGATCACCGCAGGCGCTGTCAATCTGATCTAAATTTAAAGTCGGCACCAATTGATTGCGTCGCATCATTTCAATACTGAGCCATGCTTCAATGGCGCCACACGCCCCAAGCGTATGCCCAAAATAACTTTTTAATGAGCTAATCGGTTTTTTGCCTAAGATCCGCGCAGTCGCTTGTGATTCAGCAATATCCCCCTGATCGGTCGAGGTACCATGCGCATTAACATAATCAATATCTTCGGCTGTAAGCTGTGCATCTTTGAGTGCCAACTGCATACAACGGCCCATCATTTCAGAATCAGGTCGGGTCACATGCTGACCATCGGTATTGCTGCCATACCCCACAATCTCGGCATAAATGGTCGCCCCACGTGCTTGCGCATGTTCATACTCTTCTAAAATCAAACAACCTGCGCCTTCACCCACCACCAAACCATCTCGGCTTGCATCAAATGGACGTGGGGTTTTCTCTGGATGGTCATTTTGCACACTGGTCGCCAATAGCACATCGAACACGGCTGAACCCGCTGCACTGAGCTCTTCTGCCCCGCCTGCAATCATCACAGTTTGCTTGCCATATTTGATCGCTTCATAAGCTTGGCCAATCGCCATAGAACCTGAAGTACAAGCACTCGAAGTTGGTAGGGTTAAACCCTTTAAACCAAAATACACCGTCATATTGACTGCACTGGTATGCGACATCATACGAATGTAGGTCGTGGCATTCAGTTGGCTCATATTGTGCTCAATCAACATGGCGCCAAACTCACGTACGGCATCCACACTGCCCGCAGAGGAACCAAAGGCCACACCTGCATCACCACTTTTTAAGATATCCGCATGCAGTAAACCTGCATCTTCTAATGCTTTTTCAGCACATACCGTAGACATTAAAGCAACACGCCCCATGCCACGGGTTACTTTACGGTTAAAATGCTTCGGTACAGTAAATGACTCCACCGGGCCAGCCAACTTACTGCGTAAATCAGGATAAATTTCCCAGTCAGGCATATAGCGAATACCGCTTTTGCCTTGTGCAAACTGCTCAAAAATTTGCTCTGCGGTTTCACCCAAAGAGGTAATCCCAGACATGCCTGTTACGACAACACGTTTCATTAGATCAAGCCTCCATTGACTGAAATCACTTGGCGAGTGATATAACTGGCATCATCACTACATAAAAACTTCACCGCTTTTGCGACTTCTTCCACCTGCCCCATGCGCTGCATCGGGATCATTTTCAAAGCATGTTCTTTCACTTCTTCCGTGACCATTTCGGTTTCAATCAAGCCCGGAGCCACACAGTTCACCGTAATTTTGCGTTTTGCCAATTCCAGTGCCAATGCTTTGGTCGCACCAATCAAGCCTGCCTTAGCAGCACTATAGTTCACCTGACCACGGTTGCCCATGATCCCAGACACTGAAGATAAGGTCACAATACGTCCGCCCTTTTTCAAGCGGATCATCGGCATCATCAGGGGTTTCAGCACATTATAAAAACCGTTCAGAGAAGTCGAGACCACATCATCCCAGTCTTCATCGGTCAATGCGGGGAAAGCACCATCACGGGTTAGTCCTGCATTCAACACCGCACCGTAAAAAGCACCATGCTGTGCTATATCTTGCTCTAAAATAGCGGCAATATTTTCACGCTCATTCACATCGAACATCAGTACATGGCTGGCCTGTCCAAGTGCTTGAATTTCCTGAGCCACCGTTTCGGCCTCAGACTGTCTTGAACGAGCATGTACCGTGACATCAAAGCCCGCCTTTGCCAACTCCAAAGCGATCGCTTTACCTATTCCTCGACTCGAACCCGTGACTAAAATTCTTCTGTTCACACTAATTTTCCAATGATTTCATTCATATTTTCAGGCTCAAATACGCTCAACATAGCGCTGAACCGATGTTCTTGATATTCAATTTCACAATTAAACTGCCCCAAACCTTCGTGCAGATAACTTTGTTCGACCCGAATCTGCACGGTTGTACCCAAACTAAAATAGGCACAGGGTAACTGCATTTTACGCGTTCCCAATAAAAAGCCAATTTTCGGTGGCCAACCCTTGGTTTGCCCTTTATAGCCTGCATAGGCACTAATGGTCTGCGCCATCAGCTCAATACTGCTCCATGTGGGCAAGCCATCTGGCTCACAAAACATCAAATCAGCTGTGATATGAAGTTCTGCAATCGCAAACGTATCATTGGCTTCAATCAGATGACTTACAAAAACCATCGGTTTCGCATGTGGAATAAACTGTACTGCGTCCATCATGACAAAACCGTCCCGAAAATTAAACTGATATTGCTCCCCCCAAAAGCAAAAGAATTACTCATCGCATAGCGAATGGGTGTATTCAAATATGGTGTAAGCACATAATTTTGCCCAGCCAAAACATCATCCAATTCGCCTGCCTGATGCAGCGGCAACCAAGATTGATCTAATAAAACTTGTTGGCAAATAAAGGCTTCGATTGCACCCGCTGCCCCCAGACAATGCCCTGTTTTATGTTTGGTACTGCTCAAAGCCACAGCTGCATCTGAGAAAACAGTCTGTACCGCTTGAATTTCCATCGCATCATTTTGGGGTGTGGATGTACCATGCAAATTTAAATATCCAATATTGCTTGCTTGCAGCTGTGCCATATCTAAAGCTTTTTGCATCGCCTCCGCAGCCCCTCGTCCTTCTGGATGCGGTGCTGAAATGTGCCACGCATCCATTGACTCGCCGCTCGACAGTAACATCACAGGGGCAAGCGCTTTAGAAAGTAAAAACAGTCCTGCGGCTTCACCAATATTGATACCGTCACGGTTGGCACCACAGGGCTGACAAATTCCGCTCGATAAGCTTTCTAAACTATCAAAACCATTTAAGGTCAGCTTGCATAAGGTATCAATGCCTCCAACCAACACAGCATCGGCCAGATCGGCATTCAGCAGACGTTGCCCCGCCGCCAGCGCTTTGGCTGCCGAGGAGCAGGCAGTAGAAATGGTATAGGCGGGCCCTTCCCAGCCCAAATACTGTTGTAAGGCTTTCGCTAAACTGCCCATTTCTTGTTTTTGGTGCTGTACAGACTTTGACGCTGGCTGTTGAAACTGCGCTTTCAATACAGGCTCATTATCCGCGATGCCTGAGGTTGACGTGCCGATAATCACAGCAAGACGTTGTTTAGCAAACTGCGCAGTATAAGCATGAATTTCAGTTTCAATATGTGCCAGAGCCGTCAAGGCAAAGCGTAGATTCCGTGAATCTGCACCGCTCAAGCTTTCAGGCACTGCTTGAACCAAGGCTTGATCAGATGCACCGACCCAAACCGAACGCCCCGCGATCAAATCCTCTCGTTGCGACAAAGTATTTTCAGTATTGGTTAAGGCATGCTGAAGCTCAGTGGCATTTTGCCCCAAAGCCGACAGCGCCACACTGAACTGAATCCCCACGGCTGAAACATGCTGTAGATTTTTAGTCATGATGGTCACCTTGATCATCTTCTAAAGTATTGCTCACCGTGCTGATCACCATTTGATAAGGCACTTGCAAATTATCCAGTTCAATTGTTCCTTCATTTTGCTGAATTTTCAACACGGGTTGCTGCTGTATATAAATGGTATCGTCTTTCTGCACGACCGCATTTTGAGCAGTATGTAAGGCAGCAAAATTTGGATACGTAGCATACAGAATATCACGCACCACATAATCAAAAGGCAACCGTTTCATTGGATCAATCCGCTGTTCAACTTCGACCTTTTGACCATCAAAACTGAGCTTAAACAACTGCTGTCCTGTGAGGCTGAGCGCTAACATATCAAGCGACTGCCCCCGTTGTTGCTGATACAGTAAAAAGCTGAAACTCTGGGTTTTCCACTGTACTTCGATTTGATCTTGACGTTGATAATTTTGCGCAGCCCACTGCGGGGTCGCGAGTCCCTGCGCCTTGGGAATCCAGCTTTGGCAGGCACTACAGAGCAGAGCACTGGCTAAAACCCAACTGACGGTTTTCAAACGCAGCTTAAGTTTCATCAGTCAACGACTCTTTTTGCGGTTGTTCTTCTCGGCAATATTCGGCCAAAGTGCTCAAGCGTTGCTTGGCATTACGATGAATCGGGTTGCTTGCATCCCACGCATAACCTGCCAGTAAGGAAGCAATCATACGGCGGATTTTTTCATCCTGATGAGTGGAGAACACCACATCCTGAAATTCACCTGAATACCATGACTCGACATAGGCACGAAATACTTGAATGCCTTTACGTAGTGGCTTTTCATATTGCTCCATCCAATCGACTGCCTGACCTTGCAGCACTTGCTCAACCAATGGCACAGCTAGACTGGACGATTTTAAGGCAATCGTTACCCCTGAAGAAAAGACAGGATCGAGGAACTCTCCCGCATTACCGAGTAGCGCATAATTGTTTGATGCCAAATGTTTCACATCGGCAGAGTAGCCCACCAAAGTACGGACAGGAGTATCATGTTTGGCGTGACGCAGCACATGCGACAAGCTGGCATCATCCGCCAAAATACGTTTCTGCAAGGCTTCTAAGTCATAGTCCACACTGCCGTCATAACCGTATTTTTCAAAGAAATCTTGCTCCGCCACGATGCCAAATGAAGAGCGCCCATCGGCAAAGGGAATCAGCCAATACCACGCACGATGATCTTTTTCATGTACGGTAATTAAAATTTTCTCACGGTCAAACTCAGGGTCATTCAATAGACCGTCTTCAATGTGGGTAAAGACCGCACGGCGCACAGGAAAGTCCGATGGGCTTTCTAAGTCGAGAAACTTCGGCAAAATACGGCCAAAACCACTGGCATCTAACAGGAACTTGCCTTGAATTTGGTAGCTGTTGCCTTGCTCATCTTTGACCGTCAAAATCGGCTGTGTGGATTTGACATCGACGGCCAAGACTTCATGGCCAAAACGGATGTCCGCGCTCATTTTTTCGGCTTGCTGTGCCAAAAGCTGGTCAAAGTTGGCACGTCGGACCTGCCATGTAGTGCCTGGGCCTTCACTAAATTTTTGGGTAAAGTCATAAAAACTACGCTGTCTGCCTCTTAAAAAAGCCGCGCCATTTTTAAACTGAAAGGCATATTCGTCGGCATGTGCACGCACCGTTTCCAATAAACCCGCTTCTTCTAAAAACACCATACACTGCGGCAATAAAGACTCGCCGATGGAAAAACGCGGAAAATATTGCTTTTCAATGACCGTGACTTGGTAACCTTTTTGGCGCAACAAAGCTGCAGCCGAGCTGCCTGATGGTCCCGCCCCAATAATTAAAACATCTGTCTGTTGCATGGTGCTCATTGCACTGTACCCTTTGACTCAGCTCTTTGGCTGATATTGTTGAACCACCACATGTTTTGCATCGGAGGATGTAAAAAGTGTGGCATAAATAAATGAAAAAATAACGCCCAGCAACACTGTTAAGCCAAAACTGTGAATGGCATAGGTATGACTAAAGGACAACAAACCAAAACTAAAGAACGTCGACATCATGCACAGGAATAAAGCCATGCCCACCACCTGCGGGTGATCATGTCCGTGGCGGTAGAAAATCGCATAGTCCACCCCTATTCCAATAATCAGGAAGGTACCCATAATGCTGAATAAATTAATCTCGACACCCAGCCATGCTTGAATCGCAAACGTGGTCATTAAGGCCATGCTGACAGGCAACACCAAAGGCAGAATGGATTTTTTGCCATATAGTGCCCCTAAGCCAATGGCTAAAATCACCAAAGCGCTGAGTAATAGCCACTGTGCCTGCTCACGGTGCTGTTTAAACAATTCAGACAGTTGATGAACGGGACGTAACAGTTGTACATCAGCATTTTCAAGCTGTTGCACAGCTTTGACATCATGCACATTTTGCAGCATCACCAAACGTTGTGTCGGACTCATCTGCAAAAAATGCAGAGGATGATCTTTAAAGATGGCTTCGGTCAGCAACGGCTGGTCTTTTAAATGCGCTTGCCAGTTTAAAATATCGGCGGTATTGAGCTGTAACGCTTGCGCATATTCCACCAAAGCGGGCTGAGGAATCGCCTGTAACATCACAATATTGTGTTTTTGCTGCTCAAGTGAGGGAATCCACTGCCCTAAAGCTTGTACAGCATCCAACTTGCCAGCCTGTTGCAAGGGCGCAAGCTCTGCCAGTAGTTGCTGTTCGCGCTGCTCCAACTCTGCTGGGGTTCTGCCCTGTACCACAAAGTATTCACTGCTTTGCTGTTGCATAAAACGTGAACGAATATATTGATCTTCCTGCTTTAAAGTGGCATCCATACTTTGTAAATTACGGATGTCATCATTGCTTTTCAGCAAGGCGAGACTACTACCCATCACGAGTAGAATCAGTGCAATCATGCCATAACGTAGCGTATTTCGACTCTGCACATAACTGCGTGCTTTGCCAATAAAGCCCAAAGCACCTATAGCAGGTTCCGCATTCAACGCAGGCAAACGTGGCAGCAATAAAATACTGGTCACCCATGCGGCGCTCAGTCCAACCATGGAAAAGACCGCAATCTGCTTAAAACCCGGAAATGGGGTAAAACTCAGCACTACATAAGCCAACAATGTGGTCATCAAACCCACAAATAGGCTTGGCAATAATGGCCGTAGAACTGCAAATCCATCCACCTGTCGATGCTGAGACTGCATGGCCATAAAGTAAAATGAAAAATCGACACAGACCCCTATCAGACTGGCGCCAAAGACCAGTGTCATTAGGTGAATTTCGCCGAAAACCCAATACGTCACTGCAAAGGCCACCAGACTGCCTGTGCCGACCGCGACTATTTCCGTTAGCATCGGTCGTATTGAACGGAAGCCAAACCAGACCAGCAGTAAAATCCCGATGGTCGAACCCACGCCAATAGTCGAGATTTCCTCTTTGGCAGAATTGGTGCCGAACTGTGCAAACAACAGTGTGCCTGTCCAGTGTGGTTTAACCTGCAACTGGTTGAGCTGCCGATTGATATTCTGAATAAATGCAGCAGTCTGCTCTTGGTAGGCAATGTTATAGGGACTGCTATTGAGCTGAAGCACCATCAGGCGCGAGATGCCCTGCTCATCACGAATGGTCGCAAAGCCCTGCTCTAAATTGATATCGGCATTGCTTTGTAAGGCGCTTAAACCCACTGCATAGCGTGGGAACAGCAGCAAGGGATCTTGCTTCAACATTTCAGCCGTGATTGGCATCCCCGGACTCATCAGTTGTAATAAGCCTTGCTCCATCAATGCAGCAGTATCCTGCCCTTGCACAATCTGTTGATCTGTCTTGGATAATAGTCCTGCTTTGTGCTGATACAGCGCTTGGGCAAATTGATCAGGATCAAGCTGTGAACGAACAGGTAAAAACAGCTGACTGTGGTCGGCTTGGGTTTTGAGTGCTTGCGTTGCCTGTTCGAGTTGCTGATCTGTTTTGGCATCCAGCACCACAAAAACTTTGTCATTTAACTGCTGACTGACATATTGCTGTGCTTGTTCCAGATGAGCATCTTGATGGGCTTCAGGCAACAAAGCAAAAATATTGGTCTCAATCTTGATGCCTTTATTCAGCCAAGCCACGCCCAGTGCCAAAGCAATGACACACAGCACCAACAACCACAGAGCGCTAAATTTATTTTGCCAATTGGAAAAGCGCATTTTCCGCAGCCGTTAAAGTTTGAGGTTGAGCCGTTTGCTGGCTAAAACGAATGATGGTGCGATTATTGGCTTGTTCCAAAATCGTAATACGGTCCACATAACGCTGACCTTGCGCATCGACTTGGACAAAAAGCTTTTTAAATAGACTGCTTTTCGGCGTTAAGCTGACATTCCACTGCGTCGGACTGTAATTGGCAGACACCACATTAAAGTTTTTAGCGAGTGCCGCTTCATTGCCCGACATCAACTGTAAAAACATCGTCGCTACAGAGCCATAAGGAGTCTTATCGACTTCAATTTGACTGGACGTGCGCTGCGTCTTTTGTACCAGCTTACGCGGTGTCACCACCAAATCGGCTTTGACTGGACTTTGAATCTGCCACAGCACGCCTTGGTTTTTGCTGAACAGTACCGTGCCTTTGGACACATAGGTTTTATTCAAAGAGGCCAGTTTTTTCTGCTGCTCAAATTGGGCACGCACCACAGGCGTTGCACCGAGCTGAGCAAACACCTGCTTCAATTCAGTATTTTGTGCATTCACTGTGGGAGCAAGCAGTGTCATCATACTGGCTGTACACGCAACCAAAATCGGCTTAAAAAATTTGTATCGAATCATGCTTGCATTACTCCGCTTTAAATTCAGGCCATGCATTTAAACAGTCCAGCAACACCTGTGGCGACTGGAAGCACATTTCACGTTTTTCAATGTGTACCGCCACTTGCGAGGTATAGCCCTTGGTCAGCTTTCTGCCCGAAACTGCATCGAAAATCAGATATTCGATTTTTAAACGATTTTCCCATTCTTTCAAAACGGCGCGCACACGAATTTTTTGCTCAAACTCAATGCCTTGTACATAACGCACATGACTTTCAATCACCGGCCATGCATAGCCCGAGTCACGCATTTGGTTATAGTTATAGTGAAATTGATCCAGCAATTTGCAGCGCGCAATTTCAAAATATTTTAAATAATGCCCGTGCCACACCACATTCATGGTGTCGACATCATGAAAAGGCACTTCAATGATTACATCAGCATGCATGCTCATTTCCTATGAATATTGAACAGCAATGCTGTCTAACAGTTCTAAATGCTCCAAGCGATGAACCAATGCCTGAAGCTCTTGTTGCAAAGGACGATCTTCCGCTACATAGGTGAAGCTCTGAAGCACCCAGTGTTGAAATGCTGTTAAAACAGGGCTGAGTTCTGTATCTACCCCTTTGAGTTTGACCGCCTGAACAGCTGCACAGCTGAGAGCCGCAATCACTTGTTCAGTCAGGGTAATCACTCGACTGGCATCACGCGCAGCAATGGTGCCCATACTGACTTTGTCTTGATTATGACATTCCGTTGAGCGTGAGAAAATCGACGCTGCGAGCGTCTGTTTTAAGGCTTCTGCGGTCCATGCCGAAACCCCAATTTGCACCGCTTTAAAGCCATGATTCAGCGGTAAACGCTCAACACTGGAACCCGTTAAATTACGTGGCAAACCATTATTCATTTTATAGTCGACCAACTGTGCCAACTGACGATCCATCAAGTCGGCAATATTCGCGATCATAATTTTCAGGCTGTCCATGGCTTGGGCAATATGTCCGCCATAGAAATGTCCACCATGCAGTACCCGCAGATTCACTGGATCAATCAATGGGTTGTCGTTACTTGAATTCAGCTCATTTTCAATAAACTGACACAACCAGACTTTAGAATCTTCAAACACCCCAATCACATGCGGTGCACAGCGCAGTGAATAACGGTCTTGCAGACGTGAACTTTGGTGTTCAGTCTGCACTTCACTGTTTAACCAGTCGCGTAACTGAGCTGCAATATGTTGCTGTCCCGGATGTGGTTTCTGCGCAAACAAGACTTCATCAAAATGGCTTGGATTCCCTTCTAAAGCCAAGACATTCAGGGCAGTAATCAAAGTACTGGCAAAAGAAATCTGTTCGGCTTTTTTATAATTCAGACAGGCAATCGCGGTCATAACCGCTGTACCATTCATCAGGGCTAAGCCTTCTTTAGGACGCATCACCAAAGGCTCCAAACCTTTTTCGGCATACACTTGTGCAATCGGTACGATCTGGTCTTGATAGTACACATCGCGCTCACCGACCAAGGCCCCAGCGATATAAGACAAAGGCGTCAAGTCCCCACTGGCACCCACCGAACCTTCTGAGGGAATCACAGGAATGACATCTTCATTCAGCATCCAGACCAAACGCTGTAACAAGGCATGCGAAACACCCGAATAGCCGCGCGCCAAAGAACATAAACGCACCACCACGACAGCACGTGCGGTCATTAAGTCTAAGTTTTGCCCCATGCCACAGCCATGAAAACGCGACAAATGTAGCGGCAGCTCATGCACTTGGTGGGCTGGAATTTCAACCAAGCACGAGTCGCCATAACCCGTGGTCACGCCATAAATGACGCCTTCGTCTTGCAACAGCTGATCGAGGAAATCTGCGCCGCGTTGAATCAATGCTGTCCATTCAGCAGAGGTAGGTAATGCCACCTGTTTTTCTTTACGCGCTACAGCCACAACATCTTCAATACTGAGCAGAGTTTCCCCAACAATTAACACAAGACTTATCCTTTATTCCAAAAATTATAAAAATTAAACCATTGATAGGGTGCGCGTATGCAATGCTGTTCCAACAGCTCCACATACTGTCGTGTGGTCTGTTGCATGGCCTGTAAACGCTCTTTACGTGGCCAGTTTAACTGCTCCGCGACTTGATGGATATGCACTTCAAAATGTGTATCGACTCGATAGCAAAACACAGCTAGCACAGGAGCTTTCAACAAACTGGCCAAAATCCATGCGCCCTGTGGCCACAGCGCCTGCTCACCTAAAAACGCAACCGATTGTACCCGATCTGACTGCACAGGTACGCGGTCTGCAGCCACAATCACCCATTCACCTTGATCCAACTTATCCTGTAAAATCAGTGCTGTTTCAATTCCCAACTCATCCACCGAAACCAAATTGACATCGGCATGTTCATTCAGCTTTTTTAAAAATGCATTGAATTTGGTGGCATGTTTTTGATAGACCAACACATTAATTTTCTGCGGATGCTCTGCTTTGACGGCGCGCAACAATTCAATATTGCCAAAGTGCGACACCACAATCACCGCACCTTTTTGATAGTGCGAGCGAAAGTGCGCATGACCATGTAGCTTTAAGTTCTGTTCAGGAATATGCCCAAGCCAACCTTCAATTTTATCTAAAATACATTCGCCAAATTGCATCAAATGCGTATAGCTATGCCAAAGCTGCGGCTCAGCCTGAAACGGTGACTGTGCACCTGCAAAATGATGCAGTTTTTTTAAGTACAACAGAGAAGCCTGACGCGCGGTATTGGAAAAGAGCCAGTACCATAAAATCACAAAGTACAAGATGACCCGACACAGCCAGCGCCCACCCAAACGGTAGAAACCCAGCATCAGCATCAGCGGCAACATCCCGCCCCGCTCTTTCACGGCGCTCCATTTCTGCATATGCTTCTCTGACCGCCTTAGCCTTTAACTTTCTGATAAATCAGTTTGGGGAACCGCAGCAGCATGCCACCTAACAAGCGACTATGCGCGCGCGCCATGCCCAAATTGTCACGCCAAACATCAAAATGTGAAATGCCACCTTCAGGGTAAACGACATGCGTGGGCAAATTGATAAACGGCACATTATCCCATTTCAAACGCACCAAAATTTCCGAGTCAAAGCCCATCCGCGGTTGAAACTTGGCTGTATTTAGAATGTTCACCGTCTGCGCCAAAGGATAAACACGAAAGCCACACATGCTGTCTTTAATCTCAAAAGACAGACTGTTAATCCACACCCAAATATGGGTGGCATAACGGCCATAGAGACGTTTTTTTGGAACAGTCGCATCAAAGATCGGCTGACCAATAATCATGGCTTCGGGATGCTGGATAGAGGTGTCTAAAAAGCGTTGCACATCCTGCCAATCATGTTGTCCATCCGCATCCAGTTGCAAAGCATGGCTATAGCCACATTGAAAGGCATGCTTGAGACCCGTGATCACCGCCTGCCCCTTCCCTTGATTGTGGGTATGTTCAACCAAATCGACCCTTGGGTAGTCCTGCGCAAGCTGATGTAACACTGTTGTACAATCAGCATCACTGCCATCATTCACCATAATAATGGGTAACTCAAAAGCGCTTAAATGTGACAGTAACGCAGCCAAATAATGCGGATGGTTATACACAGGAATCACAAAGCAGTGTTTCATTTTTGTCTCTCGGCTTAAACGTCTACAGGGACAGCAAACAGCAAACGTCCTGATGCCAATATTTTGTCATGATTTTTCAGCTCAAAACTGATCTTATGTGCTTTACGGCTGAGCACCAGTTCCAGCGTTTGATAGGGTTGGATCAGTCCTTGAAATTTTAACTGCTCAAAACCATTGCACCACAGTAAATCTGCCCAGTTTTGTTTGGCAAAATGTAGAATAAATCCAATTTGCCCTACGCCCGGATAAATCGGGAAGTTCGGAAAATGCCCTTTAAAGCATTCCAGCTCAGGCACAAACTCCAAAGCATAACTGATCTGCATATCCTGTGACTGCTGTGTCAATACCACAGGCAGAGTCATCGGCTGAAAGAGTGATTTTAAATACTGTTTGTTCAGCTTCGATTGTGCATTTTGTGGCATTTGCGTTAAAAACCGCCATTGCCGTGGAATTGCGATACTTTCCAATTTCAGTTGTAAGTGTTTTTTCAGTTGTGCGGTGAGTACGGCTTTGCCCTTTTCAATGAGCAGCACCCTTGCATCATCCGTTAACACTGCCACCACCGCCAACATCTGACGCTGTTCTTTTTCATGAATTAAAACATGGCACTGCTGTATTTCTGCCAACTCAGCGATTTTTGCTTCAATCGCATCGAGACTTAACCGCTTTTCTTCAAGTTTGACAATGCGGTCCAAGCGCCCCAACAACTGAAACGAACTTTTGAGATTATCTGCATCCATAACCTGCACTTTATCTCCCGTCAGAATCCAATCCTCGCTATAGGCATGGTTGGTTTTAACGGCTAACTCTTGCTGCTCGGCGCAGTTAATTTCGACATTGGCAAAGGGTGTCCATAGTGCATCATCTGTCTGACGGTGAGCAATCCCGCCTGTTTCAGAACTACCAAACACTTCGGTAATGGGACGGTTCAGCAAAGGACGCACACCTGCATCCAACTTTCCGCCAGAGGAATAGACCCGATGGCAGTCTTGCAACACCACATCTGTGGTCCAGCGCTTCAACAATGCAGGACTTGAAATCAGATAATTGGGCAGTTGCAGATGGGCAATTTTCTTTTGAAGATCAACCACATCTTCAGGGAAAGCCTGTTGTTTTTGGTAGAAACTACGTCCACTGGCTAAGGGCCACAACAGCTTGAACAACAAACCATAAATATGTTGATGACTCACCGTGGCAATCGCAACTGCCTGCTCAGGCAAATCAAAACTGGCTTCTAAACCACAGACTTCATTGAACAATTGTTGCAAGGTGCGCGGAATCTTTTTCGGCTGCCCTGTTGAACCCGAAGTATAAAAATACAGCTGTGCCTGATTGAGAAAGGCAGCATCAAATTGAAGCTCAAAGGTTGACGTGGCTGTCGACGGCAAACGTTTTAAAAAATAAATCTGCTGTTCAGCCAATTCTTTTTCTAAGTCGCTGACCCGATGCGGCGGCAACAGCACTTGCTTACCTGCTTGCAAGGCTGCAAACAACAATACCAAAAACTCATAACTATCTTGTTCCCAAAGCGCCCATACTGGCTGTTCCAACTGCTGAATTTGCGTAGCCTGTACAGCTACATCCAACCAAAAAGTGTGAAAGGACACAAAACTTGAGTCCGCCTGAATACACAAGGGACGCGATGAATGGAGATGGTGTTGAAAATGACAAGACATAAAATTTGTTTTTAAAAACCGTATTTCTAATCGCTATAGTTCGAGGCCACTGTTTCAGCTGCCCTGACGGAAATGCTGTTATTTCTGTGCCTGATGCAGTCGTTGCTGGCGTTTACGCAACACAAACTCACCCAGTAACAGTCCACCCATCAAGACATAAGAGATCAAACCGTTATATAGCACCCAAATCTTCATCGGTGCAAAGAAAACAGTGATCAGGGCAATGACCGCATTGATGCAAAAAAAACCACACCAAACTTTGGTCACTTGACGGGTCCATTCTACTCCTTCTTCGGGCAGATTAGGCTCTGCCAAACGTGCAAAACGTTCAATCATTGAAGGCGGTCGAATCAAGGTGCTGGCAAAAATAAACAGCGCCCCAAGACTCATAAAGACAGGATAGAGTTTAAGCCACGCATGATCTTTTAAAATCAAACTCAGCCCGCCACATAAAATGGCAAAACCTGTCAATGGCCACAGCAGGGCATTGCCCTTACTCAAGAGACGTAAAATGCCCAGTGCAATCAATACAGCACTGACCCAGACATACTGTCCATGTGCCAAAGCATAAGCCACAAAAAAAGGATAGAGGATCAATCCGATCCCTGCTACCCCTTTTAAGATGTTGTTCATGCAACTGACATATTCTGAATGACGACCACCACATCTTCTACGGTGCGCACATTTTTAAAGTCTTCAGGGTTGACTTGTTTGCCTGTCAACTCTTTAATTTTTACCACCAAATCAATGGCATCAATACTGTCAACATCGAGGTCTGAAGCTAGGTTTGACTCTAATTGCACATCTTCAGGCGCAATTTCAAACAGCTCTTCCATCCATTCACGTAATTTTTCTAACACGGTTTCTTGTGCAAGCATAGCAACCTCTTATGCTGTTTTCTGTGCTTCAACCAAAGCCACTAAGCTTTGAATTGATTTAAAATGTTCTTTGGTTTCTGCAGACTCTGCATTCAAATGAATGCCATAACGTTTTTTCAATGCCAAGCCTAATTCAAGGGCATCAATCGAGTCCAAACCCAGACCATCACCAAACAAAGGTGCATCTGTATCAATGTCTTCAATATGGATGTCTTCAAGGGCAAGGACATCAATAATCATTTGCTTTAATTCATCAGCAAGATTGCTCATTTACGGATAACTCTTGGTTAAAAAACCACTGTAATTGTTGATTTAATTGACGTACATTTTTGGGATTGACCGTTACATCATCCAATACGTCTTCCACTCGGATCGCATCTAACACTTTCACATGGATATGAAAAGGCTGTTCTGGAATGTGATACCACTTTTCATTTTTGGTCAGGGTCGATGGCGTACAGGTAATCAGCACAGGACGAATCGGCACACCTGCACGTAAGGCAATATTGGCCGCACCACGCTGAAAGTCATTCAGCTGCTCACCTTTTGCTGTCCGCGTCCCTTCAGGAAAGATTAACAAGGACGCCGCATGATCCTGTTGTAATTTGTGTACGCAGTCCTGAATAAATTGTTCAGAACCTGCATTTAAAATATAGCCTGCACTTTGCACAGGGCCTTTGGTAAATGGGTTCGACCACAGCGCCTGCTTGACCACGCAGTTTGCTTGTTCCATTAAACCAATTAAAACCACCACGTCAATCAGTGTCGGATGATTGGCAATCACCAACTCCTGCTGGCTGTGTTGTAGTTTGTCTAAGCCTTCAACTGTATAGGTCATGATGCCCAGTTTCACCATCATCTCGGTAAAACCTTTAAAACTATGCTTAATGACTTTTTGAGTGCGCTGCTTTCGAACTTCTGGATCTGCTGAACTCAGCTTAACCATTGGTGCAATCAAACCGCCAATCGCCACGCCGCCTAAGCCAAAACTGGCAAAACTAAACCCTGTCGCACCAACGCGCCAGACATAGTTGGCTTTTTGCTTGATCCGATTTAATTTCAGCATTTCGTCCACGCTTCAGATTCAGTTTGCTCAGGATTATTCCAAAATGTGTTAAATGCTAAAGCCTGCTGATACGCTGGTGTTGAATCTGTATGCTTTGGCGTCAACATCAAATTGGCAGGTGCCAATGAAATGATCGCTGCCATCGCAAAAGCAGCAAATGGTTGATGCTCGATATAAATGTCCGGCAAAGCTTCATCATAATACACCAGCAAAACCTGACGGGCTTTGGGCTGTGTTTTTAACCACGCATAGGCTTCAATCAACCCGTCATTCCACGAGCCTGCCAAACTGGTCGCAGGTGTCGCATCCTGACATAAAATGGAATATAAACCTGAAATTGCATTATGTACCGACGTTGAAAATTGAGTCGGTGAAGGGGTTTGCTCGCTTAACACATCTTTTAAAATATTCAGTGTTTTTGCTTCATCACCGTATTGTGACACCCAAACAATATAATCGACATCGTGGGTGTCTAAAGTCTGCATGGCACTATTCAAAGCCAGCTTTGCCAGACGCGATAAGCGTCGGCGTTGCATCGCAGGAATGTGTTCTATAGCTGATAATTCTTGATCAACCAAGCTCATATTCAAGCGGGATACGTGGAGTTGCATCATCATGATCAGTGTTTAAAAGTTGACAAATTATCAGGCGCGTAATTATAGCACCGAGCCAAATTTTTCACAAAAAATAACAAAACCACGTTGTTTTCAAAAATAAAAATGTGAAATACCATTCACTTATCAATAAAAAATTGCCGCTTTTTTTATCAATACCTCTAAATTGGCGGATTTTTAGTATCCCCACGTAACATGGACTACATTTAACCTACACGTTGTATCATTTTAAAAGATCGCACCATAAGCCTTTGATTATATCTATTGGCAAACCAAAGGCTTAAAAAGAAAGGATCTTCATTAAGCTTGAGCAATGACGGGCTCAGTTTGTGGCAAACGACGTTTGATTACGGCATAAGCTACACCAGTCACCACGCTTCCAATCGCAATCGCCAATAAATATTTTAATGGATAATTCATCGCATTCGGAATGATCAGCACCATTACACCGCCGTGCGGAGTGACCAATTCACATTTAAACAATGCAACCAAAGCCCCCGTTACAGCACCACCTGCGATCGTACATGGAAGCACTCGAATCGGATCTTTGGCTGCAAACGGAATAGCTCCTTCCGAAATAAAACATAGGCCAAGGACCACAGCAGCCTTCCCTGCATCTTGCTCAGGTTTGGCAAATTTATGCTTTGCCAGAAAAGTTGCAATTGCCATACCCAATGGCGGTACCATACCCGCGGCCATGGTAATCGCCATCGGTCCGTATGTTTGTGACGTCAGTAAGCCTACTGTAAACGCATAAGCGGCTTTATTAATTGGCCCCCCTACATCAATACACATCATACTCCCAAGAATAATCCCCATGATCATGGCATTGGTCGTACCCATATTGGCAAGGAAGTGTGTAAGTAATTCAAACAATTGTGCAACAGGCTGCCCAACCACATAAATCATGATTAAACCAACAGCTAAACTGGCTAATAGTGGAATAATCAAAATTGGTTTTAAGGCTTCTAGGCTACTTGGGAGTTTTAATTGTTTCGATAAAAATAACGCAATATAACCTGCAATAAAACCTGCAACTAAGCCACCGAGAAAGCCTGCCTCTAATTGTGTTGCAAGCAAGCCTCCAATCAAACCGGGAGTTAAACCCGGACGATCCGCAATAGAATAGGCAATGTAACCTGCCAGCATAGGCACCATGAGGGTAAATGCTGCAGCGCCTATTTGTTTTAAGGATGCTGCAAAGCTCCCTTCAACAGGATTGAGGCCAAACATAAACGAGATCGCAATGATCAAACCGCCCGCCACCACCATCGGCAGCATGAAAGACACCCCCGTTAAAAGGTGTTTATAAATTCCAGCTTTTTCTTTGTTTTCACTTTCTGTCTTGGTGGCTGTTTGCTTACCCGTTTCAAGCACTTTGGCTTCAGCAATTGCATTTGCAAAAGTCTTATCGGTTTGCTTAAGGGCAAATCCCGTACCGCAGCGATATACACGTTTGCCTACAAAGCGATCGGTATTGACCTCAATATCCGTTGCTAAGATCACCACATCTGCATTGGCAATACATTCTGCCGATAAAATATTTTTAGCCCCAACCGAACCTTGGGTTTCAACATCAATCTGATAACCATGCTTTACTGCACCTTGTTGCAAGGCTTCGGCCGCCATAAACGTATGTGCAACACCAGTTGGACATGCTGTAATTGCGACAAACCGTGTAACCTCAGCATTGTCTGCAATAGGTTCATCTACAGCATCTGAATACTCAAAGACTTGTTGCAAAAGTATGGTCGCATCATGTTGTGCGGCACCCAAACGAATGACTTTCACAACTTTGTCACGCAGTTGATCTGTATCTGTCGACTTCTGTCCCACAAAAACAACCGTATCAATAGCATTTGATAAATCGAGATGTTCGACTGACGTCGCTACATGATTGGAAATACCAAGTGCTGTTGCTGCTTTGGACAATTTTTTGGCCAAAATCACTGCATTAATCGGCTGCTCGGGACTATGTGGCACAAATAGAATATGTTTTATCTCTTGCATCGTATTAACTCAATGATTGGACTGAGATTTGCGATTTCAAATCTTCAATAACAGCAAATTCTGGAAGGGCAAACCCTATTTGGGTCACGGCATTGCTCGCAATTGCGGTTGCTGTTTTCAATGTTTCTTCTGGGGAAGTTGAACTCAACAAGCCATGAATCATCCCTGCCACTAAGGAATCTCCTGCACCCACCGTACTTTGGACGCTGACCTTCGGTGCAGTAGCATGCAGGGATTGTGTGCGGTGAAGCCAGTTCACCCCGTTTTCACCCATCGAGACCACAATGTGTTCTATCTGACTATTTAAACGGGCAAAAAGGTGCTGTTGTTCTGCAAAAGTTTCTGCTGGCAAATGGTAAGTTTCCGTCAACTCATCCGTATTGGGCTTAATCAACCAAGGATGGGCAGCAATTGCCGCTTTCAATGCAATACCACTGGTATCCACTGCGACTTTTTTACCCTCAGACTGTAACCATATAATCAGCGTTGAAAGCTCTTCTGCAGAAAAACCTTGTGGCAAACTACCTGCAATCACAATCGCATCCACTGCAAAAATCAGTTGTGATAAGCGCTCACGTAGCTGTTGTTTTGCGGTGGTATCCACAAAAAAGCCCTTGCCATTGATGTCTGTCATCTGACCAGAGGCTTCTGCAACTTTAATGTTTTGTCGTGTTTCACCTGCAACATAAATAAATTGGTTATCAAATTGCTCTTGCTGGATATGATGGTCAAAAATTTGACGGTTTTCTTGCCCCAAAAAGCCACTCACAATCAGTTCATGTCCCAAATCCTTAAGGACCTGTGCCACGTTTAAGCCTTTACCTGCTGCATGGCTTTGGGCCGTTAACTGACGATTGACCTCGCCAATTTTTAGTTGATCCAATTGCACGGTGAGGTCAATTGCAGGATTCAGGGTAATGCTTAATATCTTAGCCATTCGGTAATTACTCCACCAATGCACGTACGGCGGTTGCACTGTCACAACTTAAGGCTTGCTGTGCGACCTGTTGGCAATTTATATAGTTCAAACCACGAATTTGCGCCTTCACCAATGGAATACTGGTACTCGACATACTCAACTCATCCACGCCCAAGCCCATCAATACAGGCACAGCTTTTGGGTCAGCAGCCAATTCACCACAAATGCCCACCCATTTACCATGCTGATGTGCTGCCCGAACAGTCTGATCAATCAATAACAAAATACTCGGATGTAAGCCATCAGCTTCAGCAGACAACAGCGGATGACCACGGTCAATCGCCAGAGTATATTGAGTCAAGTCATTGGTTCCAATACTAAAAAAATCAACTTCTTGAGCAAGAATCGGAGCCAACAATGCTGCCGCAGGAACCTCTATCATAATACCGACTTGTAAGTTTTCACATGGATGCTGTATGCGAACCTCATCCAAAATCGCTTTTGCTGCTCGCCATTCTTCAACCCGCCCAATCATAGGAAACATAATCCTTAATGGGCGATTATCCGCCGCTTTAAGTAAAGCAACCAATTGCTGACGTAACAATTCTGGCTTACGTAAAGTCAGACGAATACCACGTAAGCCCAAGAATGGATTTTCTTCTTTTTCAATAGGCAAATACGGCAAAGGTTTGTCCCCACCCACATCAAGTGTACGTACCACCAATGGACGACCCGCCAAAGCATCTAACACCACCCGATAATCGGCTTCCTGTGTAGCCTCATCAGGCGCACTGCTGTGTGACATAAAGACCAATTCTGTGCGTAGCAAACCAATTGCTTCTGCCCCATCTGCCACAGCCTGTATCGTAGCGCCCACTTTGCCAATATTGGCTGCAATTTCAACTTGATGTTGATCCAGTGTGATGGCAGGTTCTAAACAGTGCTGTTCCGCTTGTTCTCGTAACTCACGCTGGCGTTGGCGCTCTGCAATAGCATGATCAATCTGGCTTGGCTCTGGTGAGACCACATACTCACCTGTATCCCCATTAATCAGCACGGTGGCATGGTTCTCAATACTTAAAACAGTTGCACCCGCACCTACGACCGCTGGAATAGCCAAAGCACGTGCCACAATAGCACTATGGGCACTCGCCCCACCAACCGCAGTCAAAATACCTGCAACCCGGTCTTTATTCAGACGAGCAACATCACTTGGACCAACATCATGCATGATTAAGATATAAGGTTGCTCGGGTTCTGTGACCTCAGCAACACCGCACAAAGCAGCCAAAACACGCTCACCAATATCTCTCAAATCAGCCGCACGCTCTGCCAGTAAATGATCACTAAGTGCAGCCTGCGCAGTCGCAGCCACTTCAATATGCTCATGCCAAGCCGCCGCAGCAGACAACCCTTGTTTTAAACCGCGTTGCACACTTTGGATGAGGTCTGGGTCATCCAGCATTTCCAAATGTGCCATGAAAATCTGCTTAATGGCGGTAGATTCAGTATGTGCAATGAATTGACGTAAGCTGTTTTTCACCTGATGAAGCGCAATTTCAAGCTTTTCATTCTCAGCTTTAAAGCTCTGTCCTAGACGTTCATAGCTAAATTCACGTGGCTTCACCACATGTGCAGGACCAAAAGCAAGGCCAGTTGATGCTGCAATACCGCAGCTCCCCGTATCGCCATGTGATTCAAAACGCAGTAATTCCAAGGTATTTCCGACTGGGTCACTACTGCTGTGCTGATGAGATACAAGGTCAATAGCTTCAACCTCTTCTCCTAAGCCCTGTTGAACTGCATCAATAATCTGTTCTAAGCCTGCTACAGCATCGGTATCAGGTTGTGCAATAAAAGTCAGAGTTTGACCACGACGGCATCCCATGGCTAATAATTTGGTTAAACTTTTTGCCGAAACGTAAGCCCCCTCATCTACAGCAACGAGAATATCCCCTGCAAATTTCTTGGTCATATTGACCAAGTGTGTCGCGGGACGCGCATGTAGTCCATGAGCGTTGGCTAAGACAATACGACGAGATGGCCAATCAGGAATCAGTTCAGCACCAATTAACTGCGCCAACTGGTGACTATCTTGCTCTTGGTTGAGGGTATGAACTTGTTCAGTATCAAACAAAATATCCATTAATTGTTGAAACCGTGGCATATCCAGTTGCTCATTACTGGCAATACACACCAAAGTCTTGAGCATTTCCTGCTGATGGCTTAAAACCTGTTCCGCTTTTACCAAACTTACAGCTGGGCTCAAAACATGCTGGTTCGAAGTGATCGACCAGACCCCCTCCCCTAAATGAATCATGCTTTTTAGGTTTAAACCCGACAGAAAACCACACTCCACCATTTTTTGCTGTTTCAGCAGCTGTGTTGCCTGCCAAATCAAATCCTCTACATCTAGTGCGGGAACTTGAGTGGCGATTAAATTTTCATGCAATGCCAAAGATGCTGGTTGGGCTTGTAATAATGCAATAATTTGCTCTGCAGATTGAGCCTGTTTCACTTGGTCAGCGACCTCGTTAATTAAAGCCCGTGTCAAAACTTGTAAGACTTGCAAATGCTCATCTGATTTCGCAGCAATCACCACCGCTAAATAAATTTTATTTTCACCGTCCCAAACAATTCCTTCAGGAAAGTGCGCCAGACGAATACCTGTTTTTAAAATAGATTGGCGCGACTGAGGTGTCCCATGCGGAATGGCAATTCCTTGCCCTAAATACGTTGCACTTTGTTGTTCGCGCGCGGTCAAGCCATGAATATAATCAGGGGTAACCAATTGGTCTTCGACTAAGATATCGACTAGACATTGCAACGCTTGTGCCTTATCAGTGGCGTGTTGTTTCATTCGAACATGTTGTATATCTAGCGCGAGCATAAAACGTCCTTGCAAAGCAGCATAGTGAGAAGCCATGCCTTTTTTACTGGAGAAAAAATAAAAGTCGAATTCTACTCAGGATTTACCCGAAAATCTGTATATTTTAGTCAATCATTTAAATGATTGTTATCGTGAATAAAGGTTTAATATTTTATGAAGAAAAATTTTCATAAATTATAAATAGTTAAGAATAGTTAAAAAAAGAGAAGGAAATATGTTCCTCCTCTTTTTATTTTTCAACTAGATATAGTATTGCGCTCTTTTTTTGGCAAATTTATCGAGCTGCTTTAAAAAGCCTTCAAAATAGTCTTTTTCTTTTTCTTCAGTACGATATCCAGCGTAGAGAGTACGACGCAAACCTTCAGGTGCTACACAGTCCAAACGACGTGAAGTCACCCAGCCTTTTTGTTCATATTCATTCACTACCCAGTCTGGCAACGCACCAATACCACGACCACTGGCCACCAACTGGATCAGCATTTGAGTCAGATCGGTGGTACGGATTTGTTTTGGCAGAATATTGGCTGGAATAAACAGACGCGACATAATATCCAAACGATGTTTATCAACTGGATAGGTAATAAGAGTCTCTTCGGCAAGCTCTTGTACAGTAATCTCTTTAGCGCGAACCAAAGGATGGGTATTGGATAAGACCAAACGTGACTCGTACTCAAAAATTGGGAAATATTCTACCCCTTTTAATGCAATCGGATCGGCTGTAATCAATAGGTCAAATTCGCCCGTCTGTAATAATTCATGCGGGTTCGCCTCAAAGCCTGAAGCAAAGTCCAAATCAACATCAGGATATTGCTGACGATATTGATTTAACAACGGCATTAACCAATCAAAACAACTATGACACTCAGAAGAAAAGGTAATGCGTCCTGTTTGCCCATGTACGATACGGGTAATGTCGCTTTGTGCAATTTGTACCTGTGGTAACACCTCATCCGCTAACTTTAATAGACGCTGTCCAACATTCGAAAAACTAACAGGGCGACTGCGACGATTCACCACCTCCACACCAAACCATTGATCAAGCTCACGCAACTGGTGCGATAGTGCTGAAGGGGTTAAACACAAATCCCCTGCAGCAGCGACCAATGAGCCATGCTCTCTTAAGGCGGTTAAAGTTTTTAAATGGCGGAGTTCTAACATCTGGCGCAACTCAAGGTTTAATTTTAATAGATACGGTATAGCTTAACTGATAATCACGCCTAATACTTAATATTTTTCACCTTTAGATTAAACTTATTAATTTATTTCATTATTTAATTTTAAATCATGCTGTCTATAACAAAAATTTTACCGCCCTACACGGTATGTAAATATAATCAGCACACGATCAACAACCCAGAGATGCAAGCCACAATTTACTGCTGAAGCCTGTTTTAGACATGAAAGCAACTCTCAAACAAGTAAAGAAAATGATTGGCACGATCAACTACAAGTTAAAAACCACAGCTAAACACTTCTTATGGGTTAAGCTCAACCCTCCCTATTGTATACCTGAGTAATATTCATCTCATTTATATAAAGCTGATGTTTTCAAACACCTTCGATCAACTAAAGCACACTACATTATTTGCCTCAGCCTTGGTTTTTGATGTTCCACGTGAAGCATCATGTAAGCAGGGAGCAAAAGTCGTTTGTATCTCAAACTAACGAGATACAAAACAAGGCATGCAAAAACAAAAAAGCTTCCTATTTTGGAAGCTCTTTTCAATCTTAACTTAACTATCAATCGTGAGTTTTAAAATCTCAGCTTTAGTATAACCACGTTCTTTTAAAAGATGTTGAATGGCTTTTTTCTCATCTTGATCTTCAAGAAATTTACAGCGTTGGATCAAACGCATATCAGTTTCAAATTGGAAATTATGACGACACTCCAATTCCTTATTGGAAGGCGTAGTAAAAAAATGCAGCACTGTTAGATACTCTCTTTCTTGCTGTTGAAGTGGCCCGCCTTCAACGAATACCTATCTAACACAACTGTTAAACACCCTTTGTGTAAATGATGACGAATCTCGATCCATTATGCAAGTTTAGGCCTCTCAAATGTTCTCTCTATATCCATTACAAGGCTAAGTGCATATCTTAATCATCGACTCAACCCGCTTTTGATCATGAAAATTCATCAGCTCATCCTGAGAATTCTTCACCCAATCTGGATTGATCTGTCTTTTAGACGTTTTAAACTGTCTGGTTTAAATATATAACCATTCAATATGTCGAAGCTCGAACGTCAGAAACTTACCCTCCCCACAGGTCATGACAAGCTGCTCCTGCATTCCTGCTGTGCACCTTGTTCAGGTGAAGTCATGGAAACCCTGATTGAATCAGGTATCAATTTTTCCATCTTTTTTTACAATCCCAATATTCACCCCGTGAAAGAATATCTAATTCGTAAAGAAGAAAATATTCGCTTTGCAGAAAAACATCATATTCCATTTATTGACTGTGATTACGATACAGACAACTGGTTTGCACGTGCCAAAGGGATGGAAAATGAGCCAGAGAAAGGCATCCGTTGTACCATGTGTTTTGATATGCGGTTTGAACGAACGGCGTTATATGCGGCAGAACATGGCTTTAGCCTAATCAGTAGCTCTCTCGGCATTTCCCGTTGGAAGAATATGCAACAGATCAATGAATGCGGACACCGTTCTGCTTCACATTATGCAGGCATTCAGTACTGGGACTATAACTGGCGCAAACATGGCGGTGCGGTACGCATGCTAGACATCAGCAAACGTGAAGAATTTTATCAACAAGAATACTGTGGTTGTGTGTATTCACTGCGGGATAGCAACCGCTGGCGCATGAGCCAAGGCCGTGAGCGCATCAAACTCGGAGAAAAGTTCTATTCCAATGCTATGGATCAGGACAGCTGATTTTAGTTCGCAGACTCCACATACCAATTTTTCCAAGAGCTGGTTCCACGTACCGCAATCGACACGGTCGGAATCAGCTTTTCTTTTAAAATCGCTGTTTGTCCAACCGCTTTGGCTAAGCGTGCTTTGACGGAATGAATGCATTCACGGTCACCAAATTCACAGCGGTCTAAGCTGGTTCCACCACAAGGCCCATTAGCCAAGCCTTTGGGGCAAGTTTCTGGGCAAATGTACAGGGTCTCGCCTAAACGGCATTGACCACAACTCTCACAGCCCACCACCGCATGCTTACTCAAATGTTCCGTTTTCAGTAATGCATTGTTGGCTTTCGTTCGATCCCAAACATTAAAATTAAAAATAAACCGCCCTACTCCTTTAGCCAGTTTAGATTCAAATAAAGCATCGTGCATCAGATGCAGATGTTGGTATTTAATGATCTGACTAGAGGTCGCAGGCCGTGAATAATAAGTCAGCTGCGGATGAAACTCTGTACCTGTTTGCACCTGCCAAAGCGTATTCCAAAGTCGTTCACACTCAGCAAAACTCAAGTGCCGATATTCTTCAATATAGCGTTCCAACAACATTTGTTCTTCAGGCTGATGGCAAGCCGATAAATGCACCCCCGCAAAGCCCAAATGTCGACACATGAGAATCTGTAATGCGCAGCGCACATAAACGCGATCACTTAAACCCTGTTCTTTTTCCTGCTGCAACACCTTCAATATATGCGGGGTGATCACAATGCCGGCTACTTTATGATTCAGCATAAACTTGGCCCGCGCCAAGGTCAGTGGCATAACGCAGGCTAAAATTTTCTGTGCATACTGATGTTGCGCTAAAAATGCATGCGCATCCTGTAAAGCAGCCATGTCATAGCCCAACTGGGTAATCACATAATCCGCCCCTGCTTTCATCTTTTTATGCAGTTTCAGATATTGTGCCTCTTTTTCCGCTTCCGCATATTTAAACGGATTAAACGCCACACCAATATGAAAACCACCTTGGCGTTTGGCTTCCATGACAGCATTCACAGACTCCAAATAACGTGTCCGTGGCTCTAAGTCATGGCTGTAGTGGTGCTGTTTTAATTTATCACCCGTTAAGAGCAACAGGTTCTTTTGACCCTGTATTTTTGCATCTTGCAAAAACTGTTCAAAGTCCTGTATATCACGCGCTTTCCCCGAAAAGTGAATGACTTTTTCAATCGCTTGTGGATACTGCTTGGCGACCATTAAAGGCGCTTCATCGTCATCCGCATGTACCCGATCGGCCAGCGTCATAGCCACAGGAAAACCTGCAAATTGAGTTTTGACAGGCGATTGGGCTTGCTGCACGCTTAAGTATTCAACCAATACGCAAAATTGTTGCTGTGCAAAATATTGAGCAAGTAAGGACATCACAGGAGAAATAATCCAGAGGATTAAAAAAAGAAGAATTATAGTACAAATCAAAAAGAGATGACGAATCGTCTGATTATTCACTACGGCACATTTAATATTTCGTTAACTCACCCTCTACCCGATGAGTGCCCCCTGATCGGATTACGCAATTGCCGTGTCCATCTCGAATTAAACTGATGCTCAAATGCAAAAAAGAATGACTTGAGCGCTCAACGACACACCAGTACCAACACAACATTTGTCTAGTCCCCTTATTTACTACGCCGATTGACTTATTTTCGATAAGATTGTTCTTTTTTATGCTTTTCAATTGTTTAAAGACTAAGCACTTTTCGGCTTTTTAAAATAAAGGTCTCTTTTCAAGCTGAGATTGACTGTGTATAACAATGGACAACTCAGGGAAATGATTCGCGCATAGGCAAAAGCCTGAAAAAAGCTTAAACTATGTGCCAATGAAAACAAATGATACGTCGTCCATGACGACAACAATGAAGGTGAAGGTTGATGCCGCTCAATACTGTTGAAGAGCTAGTTGCAGATATCCGTGCAGGTAAGATGGTCATCCTGATGGATGACGAAGATCGTGAAAATGAAGGTGATTTAGTTATTGCAGCGACCCATGTTCGCGCAGAAGACATCAACTTTATGATCACCCATGCCCGTGGTTTGGTGTGCTTAACGCTCAGCCGTGATCGCTGTAAACAATTGAATCTTCCATTAATGGTCGATGCCAATGGCGCACAACATGGCACCAACTTCACGCTTTCAATTGAAGCGGCAGAAGGTATTTCTACAGGGATTTCACCTGCGGAACGTGCGCATACCATTCAAACGGCTGTAGCGGCACATGCCAAACCATCAGACATCGTTCAACCGGGTCATATTTTCCCATTGATGGCGCAGCCTGGCGGTGTACTGCACCGTGCTGGGCATACCGAAGCAGGTTGTGATTTATCTCGCCTAGCGGGTTTAGAGCCTGCATCAGTCATCTGTGAAATCATCAATGAAGATGGCACAATGGCGCGTCGTGCCGATCTTGAAATTTTTGCTGAAAAGCATGGTTTAAAAATTGGCACCATCGCGGATCTGATTCACTACCGTATGACCAATGAACAAACGGTTGAACGGATTGATCAGCAAAGCATTGATACCGAATATGGGACTTTTGACTTATATCGTTACCGCGAATTGGGCAATCCAGATATTCACTTGGCTTTGGTGAAAGGTGAACCGAAAAAAGAAGGGGTAACCACCGTTCGTGTTCATGGTTTCAACCCTGTTCGTGACTTGCTTAAGTTCAATAAAAAGGACGGCGAGCCAGCATGGAATCTCGACAAAGCGCTGCAAGAAATCGCAAGTAGCGATCGGGGTGTTTTGGTTTGGATTGGTCAACGTCACTTACAAGACCTAGGCCCAGCCTTAGACAGCCTTACCGCACCAAAACCAACCAAATCCAATGCTGCTTTATCTCAGCAGTACCAAACCATTGGGGTTGGCGCACAAATTTTACGTGATTTAGGCGTAGAAAAGATGAAGCTTTTAAGCTCACCTTTACGCTTTAATGCACTCTCTGGGTTTAATTTAGAAGTGGTGGAATATATCACCGCACATCAAACAACTTAAAAAATCATCGAGGTTGCTATGGCAATTCGCCGTATTGAAGGTATGTTACATCTCGCTAGCGAAGGCCGTTATGCGATTTTAGTGGGTCGTTTTAATAGTTTTGTTGTCGAACATCTATTAGAAGGTGCAATTGATACATTGAAACGTCATGGTGTATCAGAGGATAATATCACTGTTGTTCATGCACCAGGCGCGTGGGAACTTCCTGTCGTGGCTAAAAAATTAGTGGCATCTGAACGCTTCGATGCCATCATTGCACTGGGTGCTGTGATTCGTGGTAGCACACCTCACTTCGACTTTGTTGCAGGTGAATGTGCCAAAGGTTTAGGCGTGGTTGGCCTAGAATCTGGTCTTCCAGTGATTAATGGTGTATTGACTACGGATAGTATCGAACAAGCGATTGAACGCTCGGGTACAAAAGCAGGTAATAAAGGTGGCGAAGCTGCTCTTACTGCAATTGAAATGGTTAACTTGTTAAAGGCTATTTAACGCTATGTCGCAAACATTGCAAGCAACTTATGCAGCAAAACGTAAAGCACGTCGCTTTGCTGTACAAGGAATTTACGAATGGCAAATGAGCCACAATCCAGTCCATGAGATTGAAGCACGTACGCGTGTGGAAAATGCCATGCACAAAGTGGATCTGAGCTATTATCATGAATTGTTAACCCAAGTGGTTGCCAATCATGAAGCATTGGATGCGCTCTTAATCCCTGTGCTTGATCGCGACGTTTCTGCGCTTGACGGCGTTGAACTTGCGACCCTTCGTTTAGGCGCATATGAACTCAAGGAACATCTTGAAATTCCATATCGTGTGGTTTTAGACGAAGCAATCGAGCTTGCTAAACACTTTGGCGGTGCAGACAGCCATAAATACATCAATGGTGTATTAGATCGTTTAGCAACAACTTTACGTGCAGCAGAAAAGCAACAAGCGAACTCACAGTAGTAGATTTGTTGTATGGCTGAGTTTTCGATCATTGATAGCTATTTTAATCGTAAGAGTCCTTATTCTGTCGATTTAGGCGTCGGTGACGACTCAGCCTTGCTCACCCCTCCTCCACAGCAACAATTGGTCATCTGTGCCGATACTCTCGTTGCTGGACGTCACTTCCCGCTTGATACCCGTCCTCATGCGATTGGCTGGAAATCTGTCGCGGTCAATTTATCTGATATCGCCGCAATGGGCGCGAAACCTCAGAGTATTTTACTGGCCTTGAGCTTACCCCAAATTGATCATGACTGGCTTAAAGGCTTTAGTCAGGGTTTATATGATTGTTGCGATCAATTTGGCGTGAGTTTAATTGGTGGAGACACCACCCAAAGCCCACATCTGACCATTTCAGTGACTGCACTGGGCTGGGTCGATATCGGCCAAGCCGTCACCCGCTCCGCCGCTCAAGTGGGTGATTTAATTTGTGTTAGTGGTACGATTGGTGATGCCGCCTTCGCACTGCAACACTTGGGTCACCCTCTGCAACAACGTTTGGACTACCCCACCCCACGCTGTGAACTGGGCCAAGTACTCAAAGGCTTGGCACATAGTATGATTGATGTGTCCGATGGCTTAGCACAAGACTTAGGTCATATCTTAAAGGCATCAAATGTCGGTGCGACCCTACAACTTGATCAACTGCCCATCAACACCGCTCTACAAGATTTAACACGAGAACAACAATGGCAATATGCTTTGGCGGGTGGCGATGACTATGAATTATGCTTTACAATAAGTCCGCAGAATTATGAAAAACTTTTGCAACAACAAAACCATACTAAGATCAACGTGATTGGAAAAGTTGACGCTCAAAGCGGTCTACGTTTTCAACAAAATGGCTTAGACCATTCATTGCAATTTACTGGATATCAACACTTTGCATAAGCCTCCTATCCTCTTTCGTCAGATGTCTGGGTACGACCGTTTCATCGTGTTTTGCGGTGTAGGTTTTGGCTCAGGACTAGCACCCAAAGCACCAGGAACATTTGGTTCAGCCTTTGCACTGCTGTTCGTCCCAATCTGGCTTGCAATTGGCTTATCCAACACCATTATTGCCATCATCTTCATGTCTCTGATCGGTATTTATATTTGCGACCATACCGCCAAAGTCATGGGGGTACATGATGATGGACGTATCGTATGGGATGAATTTGCAGGCCAATCCATCACTTTCTTGCCTGTACTGTATTTAGGGCAAATGAATTGGCTCTGGCTGTTGTTTGGTTTTGCCTTATTCCGCTTATTTGACGTATGGAAACCCTGGCCAATTCATGTCATTGACCAAAAAGTCGATGGTGGTTTCGGCATCATGCTTGATGACATTATTGCTGGTCTTTGGGCCGCACTTTGTATTGGGCTTTATTTTTATTTCACCGTGGCCTAGGCCATTTTTAGGATTAGAACATGTCAACGACTGTTATTATTCTTGCTGCAGGTAAAGGAACGCGTATGCGTTCGACGTTACCCAAAGTGCTACAACCACTTGCAGGGCGTCCTTTACTCGGTCATGTGATTGAAACAGCAAAAAAAATCCACGCTGAAAACATCATTACGATCTATGGTCACGGTGGCGATCGGGTTCAATCAGCTTTTGCAGATCAAGACATTAAATGGGTTGAACAAGCAGAACAACTCGGTACTGGGCATGCGGTACAAATGACCCTGCCCGTTTTACCTCAAGATGGTATTTCCCTCATTCTCTCTGGTGATGTGCCTTGCATTAGCCAGAATACGCTACAAAAACTATTAGATGCATCGAGCCAAACTGGTATCGGCTTAGTCACACTCACTGTGGATGATGCAACAGGCTATGGTCGTATCGTCCGTGAGAATGGTCAGATTCAGGCGATTGTTGAACATAAAGATGCAACAGAGCAACAGCGCCAAATCAAAGAGTTTAATACCGGCATTTACTGTGTGAGCAATGCCAAATTGCACGAATGGTTACCCAAACTCAGCAATAACAATGCGCAAGGCGAATATTACCTGACAGATATTGTGGCAATGGCATTGGCTGATGGTTTGACCGTTGCCTCAGTTGAGCCTGAACAAGCCTTCGAAGTTGAAGGGGTCAATGACCGTATTCAGCTGGCAGCTTTAGAACGCCAGTTCCAAGCAAATCTAGCTAAAAAACTCATGCAACAAGGTGTGCATTTAATTGATCCTAGTCGCTTTGATCTTCGTGGTAACTTAGTCGTTGGACAAGATGTGCGCATTGATATCAATGTCATCATTGAAGGCGAATGTGAATTCGGTGACCATGTAGAAATTGGCGCAGGCTGCATCATTAAAAATACCAAAATCGCGGCAGGCACCAAAGTTCAGCCTTATAGTATTTTTGATCAAGCTATTGTCGGTGAAGATGCGCAGATTGGACCTTTTGCCCGTTTACGCCCAGGTGCCAAACTCGCGGCTGAAGTGCATATTGGCAACTTTGTAGAAGTCAAAAACTCAACGGTCGGTGTCGGGTCTAAAGCCAACCACTTTACTTATTTGGGTGATGCTGAAGTGGGCAGTGGCTCTAATATTGGTGCAGGAACCATTACCTGCAACTATGATGGTGCAAACAAATTTAAAACCATCATTGGCGATCATGCCTTTATTGGTTCAAATAGTGCTTTGGTTGCCCCAGTCACCATTGGCAACGGCGCAACTGTCGGGGCTGGCTCAACCATCACCCGCGATGTCGAAGAAAATAGTTTAGCGGTAGAACGTTCTAAGCAGTTTACGAAAGAAAACTACCAACGTCCGCAAAAGATCAAGAAATAAGAGGAATTTGTTATGTGTGGTATCGTCGGTGGCGTTGCAGAACGTAATATTAGTAATATCCTCATCGAAGGTTTAAAGCGTCTAGAATATCGTGGTTACGACTCTGCGGGCTTAGCTCTCATTAACCAAGGCCATGTTCTACGTGAACGTCGTGTCGGTAAAGTAGCCAATCTGGGTGGTGCGGTTGAAGAATCACAGATTATCGGTTCATTAGGGATTGCACATACTCGCTGGGCAACCCATGGCAAACCAACTGAAAACAATGCACATCCGCATATTTCAGGCAACGTTGCTATCGTACACAATGGCATTATTGAAAACTATCAAGAACTTAAAGATGATCTTGAAGCACGGGGGTATGTATTTACCTCTCAGACCGATACCGAAGTGGTTGCCCACCTGATTCATGATGCATTGAAGTCAACGCCAAGTTTACTTGAAGCAGTCAAACAAGTCGTGCCACAGCTTAAAGGAGCTTATGCTCTCGGTATCGTACATACTGATTATCCAGATGAACTGATTACCGTGCGTGAAGGTTCACCTTTGGTCATTGGCGTAGGTATTGGTGAAAACTTTATCAGCTCAGACCAATTGGCGCTGCTTCCGATTACCAACCGATTTATTTATCTCGAAGAAGGTGATATTGCGCGTCTCACTCGTAATAGCATTGAAATCTTTGTTGATGGTCAATTGGTTCATCGCCCAGTAAAAGAGTTAGATGCGACCGTCAGCAATGCATCAAAAGGCGAATATAAACACTACATGCTCAAAGAAATTTATGAGCAACCTGAAGCGATTCAACAAACCATTTCACAAGCCTTAAATGGCAATGCCCTACGTGAAGATTTCCTTGCGAATGCTGTTGCAGATTTATCTCAAATTCAGCAAATCCAAATCATTGCCTGTGGTACCAGTTACCATGCGGGTATGATTGCAAAATATTGGTTTGAACAGCTCATTGATCTGCCTTGCCAAGTGGAAATCGCGAGTGAATTTCGCTATCGTACACCAGTGATTGTCAATAATACCCTATATGTCTGTATTTCTCAGTCCGGTGAAACAGCAGATACTTTAGCTGCCCTGCGCGATACTCAAAAGCGTGCTACAGCAAAAGGCTTAGACATCATTACGATGACCATTTGCAATGTCGCAACATCTTCCATGGTACGTGAAACCAACCATAGCTTATTAACTCTGGCAGGTCCTGAAATTGGTGTTGCATCCACCAAAGCATTTACCACGCAGCTCGCAGCGCTTATGTTGTTGGTACTCAAAATAGGTACGATTAAAAATCGTATCTCTACACAACAGGTGGCTGAGATTACCGCTGGACTTTGGCACTTACCTAAAGTCATTTTAGATACTTTACGGAACGACGCTGAAATTCTCCGCCTCTCTGAACTATTTGTAGAGAAACAGCATTGCTTGTTCCTTGGTCGTGGGACTCACTTCCCTATTGCACTCGAAGGTGCATTGAAACTAAAAGAAATTTCTTATATTCATGCAGAAGGCTATGCAGCTGGCGAACTTAAACACGGCCCACTCGCTTTAGTTGATAATGAGATGCCAGTGGTCATTCTCGCACCGCAAGATGACATGCTCGATAAACTCAAATCCAATATGGAAGAAGTCCAAGCGCGTGGCGGGGAACTCTTTGTCTTTGCCGATGAAAACAGTGGCATCCAAGCCAAAGACCGCCAACATGTGGTCTATGTGCCAAGCATCAGCCCTGTATTAGCTCCGATTGTTTATAGCGTTCCTGTGCAGCTCTTGTCCTATCATGTTGCCGTACTTCGAGGAACCGATGTCGATCAGCCTCGAAACTTAGCTAAATCCGTAACTGTTGAATAATAACGTTTAAAGGGCTGACTTCCAGCCCTTTCATTTTTAAATAGGGTAATAAAATGACTTTAACCTGCTTCAAAGCCTACGACATCCGTGGAAAGCTTGGCACAGAACTCAATGAAGATATTGCATATAAAATTGGTCGTGCTTATGGGCAAATTTATCAACCAAAAACAGTTGTGATTGGTGCCGATGTTCGTCTAACCAGTGAAAGCCTTAAACAAGCAACCATTCAGGGTTTAAATGATGCAGGCGTAAATGTTCTTGATCTGGGTATGACAGGTACAGAAGAAGTTTACTTTGGCGCATTCCATTTAGATGTCCAAGGTGGTATTGAAGTAACGGCCAGCCATAACCCTATGGATTACAATGGGATGAAACTGGTTCGCGAGAACTCACGACCAATTAGTGCGGATACAGGTTTAAAAGAGATTCAAGCGCTTGCTGAATCAGGCAACTTTATCGACGCTACTCAAAAGGGGCTTGTAGAAAAATACAATATCCTACCTGAATTTGTAGATCACCTCATGACCTACATTGACCCGACTAAGATTCGCCCAATGAAACTTGTCACCAATGCAGGTAATGGTGCAGCAGGGCATGTAATTGATGCGATAGAAGAAAAATTTAAAGCATTAAATATCCCAGTCGAGTTCATCAAAATCCACCATGAGGCTGATGGCAATTTCCCAAATGGAATCCCTAACCCTATTTTAATCGAAAACCGTGATAGTACCAGCCAAGCAGTACTTAAGCACGGTGCAGATATGGGGATTGCTTGGGATGGGGACTTTGACCGTTGTTTCTTGTTTGATGAAAAAGGCCAATTCATTGAAGGTTATTATATTGTTGGCCTCTTAGCACAAGCCTTTCTACTCAAACAAGCGGGTGAAAAGATTGTGCATGACCCTCGTTTAACCTGGAATACATTAGATATTGTTGAGAAACATCAAGGGATCGCTGTCCAATCTAAATCAGGCCATGCATTCATTAAAGATGTAATGCGTGAGCACAATGCTGTATATGGTGGTGAAATGAGTGCCCACCATTACTTCCGTGATTTTGCTTACTGTGATAGTGGAATGATTCCGTGGTTATTGGCTGTTTCTGTACTCTCTGAAACAGGTCAATCTTTATCTTCATTGGTTGAGGATATGATTGCAAAATTCCCGTGCTCAGGTGAAATTAACTTCAAAGTTGCCGATACACAAGTCACCATTCAAAAGATCTTTGATCATTTTGCTGACCAAAATCCAGTGATTGATCAAACTGATGGCGTGAGTTTAGATTTTGGTATTTGGCGTCTAAATGTACGGGCTTCAAATACTGAACCACTATTACGCTTAAACATTGAAAGTGATGCAAGTAAAAACCCTGAAGCAATACAAGTCTATGTCGATCAGTTGACCCAACTTATCCAAGCTTAAGCAATAGTTAGCCACAAATAAAAAACCATTCAAACGATTTAACATCGTTTGAATGGTTCATATATAGATAATTTTTCAAGAAAGTCTTTTTAACTTAGTAAAATAAAGAGCGATCCAAAGGAATTTCAACCCCTAAAGACACGCCGCTATCTCCACCATACACGTCAGAGTCACTGACCCAACCACTTAATTTCAACGGCGTATTCGGACGAAGATAATGTGTCCACGTTAAATCCAGAGCTTTGATTTCATCTTTTTGTGGAAAAGCATGATTGATTTCAAGTCCTGACTGATTCACTTTTGCCAACAAGATGCGACCATTTAAACGATTCATTTTATCGAAACGAATATCTCCACCTAAACTATACATCTGACCATCACCGCCCATAGCGTGACCTAAAGGGAATCCATGTTGGTAGTAACCATCCGTATAATTATGATGATTATATGAATAACCCCAAACATCACCATTGGTACGTGTATCTGCCCATTCAGTATAAAGCTGGAACGGCATATTCTTCACTTGTGAGGAATAATCGAGTCCTGCCAAATACATTTTCCGAGATGGCAGTAAACCTGATTCATCTTCACCGACAAACTGCCCATACAAACTCAATGGAACTTTAAACCATTGTTGTAGATTTAAACGCGCATCTAGGCCTGCAATTTGGTTTGAGGCATTTCCCTCTCCAGTACACCCACTATCATCACATTCGTTATCTTTACCAATAAAAGCATTCCAATAGGCTTTGAAACTATCAGGTTGACCTTGACCATCTATTTGGAATGTACGTGATGCACCCAATTCAAGATAAGGTAAAGGTTGGGCTGTTAAACGCATTCCCAAGAGATTTGTATTTGGCACGGCCTCATAATCATCTAATCGGCCAGCAAAAACTTGATACTGCCAAGGGCCAATCCAAGACAGCCATTTCGTTTCAAATGCCTTTTGCTCAGCGCGTTGCATTGTAAAACCGTATACTGGACGACTTGCATCCCCTCGAATTAGACTACCATCATGTCCAGGCCCCCAATAGGTCGGAATTTGCCCTGCAATCAACCATTGATTCCACAACTTTCCAGCTAAATATGACCCTTCAACATTCACATCATGCCCATTATCAATAATAGGGTCTTTTTCAGCATTAACACGCAGTCTTGCATCCCACTGCGCCCCACCAGCATTGAACTCAACAGCCGCTTGATATTGTGATTTTTGTTCATCTGCAAAATGTTGCGGTACATTTTGGGGATCAGATTCAGCATATAAACTGGCTTTGGCCGTTGTATTTTCCGCACTTAAAGCAGCTTGCACGGAGTCCAAGACTTGCTGCTGAACTTGATTATCAATCTTTGCATTAGATAAAGCACGTTGTATTTCATCACCACTTAAAGGCCATGTAGACGTGCTAATTTGAATCACACCTTGTTGATTTAACCAATTTAAATCAGTTCGTAAGTCTTCATTATTTAAAACAATTCCTTGTGCAATTGCTGGCAAAGAAAGTGCAGATAAAACCGCAAGTGACAAAAATCTAATACTTTGATATCTCATAAATATTCTTCATCTAAGTTCATTTTTAAAAAACATCATAGCGATGTTTTTTAAAATAAGGGAATAAATACATGATTGTTTGCATAATCAATACATGACAGAGTTTTAAAATATTGTATCAGTCCTGCATAAAACCATTTGGGTTTTGCTTTTGCCAGTTCCAGCTATCAACCAGCATATCTTCTAACCCAAATTTTGGCTGCCAACCTAATTCAGCAACCGCCCGAGCATTATCAGCAAACGTTGTTGCAACATCCCCTGCCCGACGTGGTGCGTACTCAAAGGGAATACGCACATTATTGACTTTCTCAAAGGTATCCTTGATTTGCTGTACAGAAATCCCATTGCCTGTACCAATATTCCAAACACGGCAGCCTGTATCATTCAGCCTGTTCTGAATCGCCAACACATGTGCACAAGCCAAATCAACAACATGAATATAATCCCGCACCCCTGTACCATCTGGGGTATCGTAATCATGACCAAATATTGACAACTTTTCACGTCGCCCTACTGCAACCTGAGTCACAAATGGCATTAAATTATTTGGAATCCCATGTGGATCCTCTCCAATTTGGCCACTTTTATGTGCGCCAACAGGATTAAAATAACGCAGTAAAGCAATGGACCAAATAGCGTTTGACTCGGCAAGCTTTTGTAACATTTGCTCAACGATCAACTTGGTATAGCCATAATTATTGCTTGGCATTCCTGTTGGCATATCTTCACTTAACGGTGATAAATTTTTTTCATCATAAACTGTTGCTGATGAACTAAAGACCAATTTAAACACTTTGGCACGAATCATCGCTTGAACAAGATTAATCGAGCCTGCAACATTATGGTCAAAGTAAGCATGTGGAATGACCTGACTTTCGCCAACTGCTTTTAAACCAGCAAAATGGATGACCGCATCAATCTGATGCTGTGCAAAGATCTGATCTAAAATCTGCGCATCGCGAATATCACCTTGGATAAAAGTTAAACTTTTATTTGCTAAAACTTGAACTCTCGATAATGACACTTCCGAGCTGTTTGATAAATTATCTAAGACAACAACTTCATGTTGAGCATTCAATAATTCCAAACAAGTATGTGAACCAATATAACCAGCCCCACCAGTGACTAATATTTTTGCCATTTTATTTTCCAAGTAAAATATCTAATAGACCACGGGTAGAGCTATCAAAATCAACATAATCTTTTTCTGTACCAGTCAAAATTGGAAGTACTTGATTCGCAATTTGTTTACCTTTTTCAACTCCCCATTGGTCAAAAGCATTGATATTCCAAAGTACAGATTGCACAAATACTTTATGTTCATACAACGCAACCAACATACCTAATGTATAAGGATTCAGTTCTTTAAGCAAAATGGTTGTACTGGGCTGATTACCCTCATATTTTTGATAATTCTCTAGACCCGCCACCTCTTCAGCATCAAGTGCCTGATTACCAAAGGCCAATAGTCGAGACTGAGCCAAACAGTTTGATAGCGCTAAATGGTGTTGATCAATCAATGCATTGGCATTTTTTACATAGGTAAATTGGTTCGCAGCATAACGATTAACGGGTGCAATAAACTCACAGCTCACTTTATGCGCACCTTGGTGTAACAACTGATAAAAAGCATGCTGTGCATTTGGACCCACTTCACCCCAAACGATAGGACATGTCTCTAATTCAACTTTTTGACCATTACGCTGAATCGACTTACCATTTGACTCCATCTCAAGCTGTTGTAGATATGCCGAAAAATACTTTAAACGACCATCATAAGGTAAAATAGCCTGCGTCTGAATTCCTAAGAAGTTATGATTCCATATCCCTAAAATACCCATAAGAACAGGAATATTCTGGCGTAAAGGGGCATTTTGGAAATGCTCATCAATTGCATGAGCACCTGCAAGTAAGCGCTTAAAACCATGTACACCGATATTTAATGCAATCGGCAAACCAATACACGACCATAAAGAGTAACGACCGCCGACCCAGTCCCAGAGTAAAAACTGATTATGGCTTGCTATACCCCATTCCGTCATTTTCTCTGGCTTAGTTGATACGCCAATAAAATGATGCTGATCTACCGCTTCTGATTGGCCCAATTGCTTTTCAAGCCATTGGCGTGCAGTTTGCGCATTATAAAGCGTATCAATCGTTCCAAAAGACTTTGATGAAATAATAAATAATGTCGTTTCTGGGCGTAATTGATGCAGTAAATCTGAAAGTTGGCTACCATCCATGGTAGATACGAAATGCATTTTCAGTGGTTTGACTGTATTGACTTTAAAATCAGACAGAGCGTGACTCACCATTAATGGCCCTAGATCAGACCCACCCACACCAATATTGACCACATCTTGTATAACTTCACCCGTTGCACCACGGTACTGGCCCGCATGAATTTTCTCAACCAATGCATACATTCGCTCTAATTGCTCATGTACTTTGCCTGCTAATTTAGGATGCTGCTCATCATGTTTCGGTAAACGAAGCGCCCAATGCATAGCTGCACGCTGTTCTGTATAGTTAATTTCTTCTTCTGAAAATAAACGTTTCGTCCAAGTGGGAAGATCCCGAACTTGTACAAAATCAATCAATGCACTGATTACAGACTCATCAACACGATGCTTACTAAAATCAAAAGTGATTTCATCATATTGAACAGAAAAATGCTTAAATCTTTGGTCATCTTCGGCAAAAAAAGTATTTAAGTGCTTCTGGCCAATGGTTTTACTTAAGTGTTGTAAATGTTCAAGTGTTGTTGCTAGCGTTTTTTTAGGAAAAATAGTTAAATTTATCATTATCTTCCTACTCCCATATATGCAAAACCCTGACTTTTAACATAATCAGGTTGATAAATATTACGTCCATCCAAAATCAAAGGATGGGCTAATTTAAGTTTTAATTGCGTATAATCAAGTGACCAATATTGCTTCCATGCAGTTAGAACACATAAACCGTGTGCCTGATTCACCGCGTCATACTGATCTTCACATAAAATTAAATTATCACGTTCACCATAAATTGTGTGTATTTCTTCTAAGGCCTGTGGATCATGCAAACGAACCGTCACACCTTGTGCCCACAGTGCGGCAAGCATCGGATGAATAGGTGAAAAACTGGTACTTGAGGTATGTTGCTTAAAAGCAGCCCCCCAAATTGCAATGGTTTTTCCAGCTAAATTTCCATGATAATAATTCCACAGCTTACGGAATAGAAACTCCTTTTGCTGCTCATTAATATCCCAAACTTGTCCCAGAAGTTGACTTTTTGTTCCTGTATTACTGATGGTATTTGATAGAGTCAAAATATCATGTGAAAAATTTTCTCCACCAAACCCCGCTCCAGAATACAAATATGATTCCCCTATACGGCTATCCGCAGCCATCCCATCACGAACATGGGCAATATCAATACCTAATTTCTCGGCAACCGCAGCTAGATCATTGACATAACTAATGCGCGTTGCCAACATGCCTGAAATACTGAGTTTGGTAAATTCAGCATCTAAAACTGGCATAAACAAATATTGCTGAGGTCGGGGAAAAATTGGGCGTAACATTTCTTCTAAATGATCCTGTGCTTGTTGATCGGCACAGCCAATAATCACCTTAGAAGCACTCGTCACACTTTTAAAAGCCTGACCTTCTTGAATAATATCGGGAAAATAGACCCAATGATCGTCTGTTAATACGGCTTTTAATTTTTCAGTACCGTTAAGACCAAACGTAGAGGCATTAATCATCAATTTCGGATGAATAATCGTACGCATTTTTAGTTGCTTAGCAACACCAAGTGCCTCCCCCTCTTGAGCTGGATTAAAACTAAAAAAATAAGCATCTATGTCTAAAGGTAGGGCTGCAAAATCACAATAGCTTAGAAAGCCACTTTTGTGCTGTTTCTCCAAAGAACGCACTACATCTTGGTCTCTAAGGTTGAATAGCGCTGTATGGTCTTGTAAATCATTACAAATAAAGACCTGATGTCCACTCTCTGCAAGTAATGATGAGATAACACCCGCATACAGCGTTGTACCAAACATTGCGATTTTCATGGCTCATCCCTCTTTTTTTTATAACTCTAACTCTTTAATCAGTGCTTTAAACTCATCACCTAACTTGGGATGGTCAACACCATAACGTAAAACTGCTTTCAAATAGCCAATTTTGCTACCACAGTCAAAAGTACGCCCTTTCATACGATAGGCTTCAACAGGTTCAGACTGCTGCAACATTGCAATCGCATCTGTCAGTTGAATTTCATTCCCTGCACCTTTCGGTGTTTGTTCTAGTAAAGTCATGATTTTGGCAGGCAATACATAACGCCCAACAACAGATAAATTTGACGGTGCAGTCCCAATAGCTGGTTTTTCTACAATCCCCTGCATAATGATGCTTTCGCCCTCTGCAGGAGTTTCAGCAACATCGACTATACCATATTGATCCACCATGCTATCTGGAACGGATTCAACCATAATCTGTGCCGCTTTTGAAACATTGTAGCGCTCAATCATTAAGCTTAAATCGTTGCGCGTATCACTATCTTTAACCAAGACATCAGGCAGGAGCACAGCAAAATCATCATCACCAACAATAGATTTAGCACAAAGAACAGCATGGCCAAGCCCTAAAGGTTGTGGTTGGCGTACACTAACAACACTTACACTTGCAGGTAAAATGTCGGTAATTTCTTTAAGTAAATCAAACTTCTTTTTTTGTTCTAATGTCGTTTCTAATTCAAAGTTACGATCAAAGTAGTTTTCTATAGATGCTTTCGATGAATGTGTGACTAAAATGATTTGCTCGATCCCAGCAGCTACTGCTTCTTTGATGACATACTCAATTGCTGGGCGGTCTACCACAGTAACCATTTCTTTAGGAATCGCTTTACTTGCAGGCAAGAATCGGGTACCTAGTCCAGCCACAGGAAGAATCGCTTTTTTAATCATCGAAGTTACACTTTTTCATCAAAAAATTATTTATTAACACTACACTATTTTTTATTTCAAAATGTTTAAAAATAGTGCAAACAACCCAAAGTTTGTATAAACGTATCAAATATTGAAAACACAAATATTTAATATGCAGCTTTATTAATGAAACCCTTAAACACCGTTAAAAATATAATTTTAATATCCAATAGAAGACTCCACGTTCGGATATATTCCAAGTCACATTCAACACGCTTTTCCATCTTATCCAAAGTATCTGTTTCCCCACGCCACCCACGAATCTGTGCTAAGCCCGTAATACCAGGCTTCACTTTATGTCTAAGCATGTAGCCCGTGATTAGTTTGCGATATTCTTCATTGTGCGCTGCTGCATGTGGACGCGGACCTACAACAGACATACTGCCTAATAAAACGTTAAAAAATTGCGGTAGTTCATCTAAAGATGTCCGTCTTAAAAAGCCACCTATTGGGGTCAACCGAGGGTCATTTTTAATGGCCTGAGTTACTTTAGTTCCATTTTCCATGACATTCATACTTCTAAATTTGTAAACTAAGATCGGCTTTCCATTTAAACCATAACGCGTCTGCTTAAAGAAAACCGGACCTTTAGATGTCAATTTAATAGCAATTGAAATACCAATTAAAATTGGAGAAATCAACAGTAAAATAACCAGTGCAAAACAAATATCTTCAATGCGCTTCAGTAAAGTATTAATACCTGTTAAACGAGTATCTATAATTGGAATGATCGGCGTACCATTAATATCTTCAACACGCGAGTATAAAAAGTCATGCGAGAACAACTCAGGAATAATTACTGTTGAACATGTAGTATCTGCTAAAGACTTAATAACTTGATCCGCTTGTTCAATATTATCTTGATTGATCACCACATAAACCTTATTAATTTTTTGTTTGTGAACAATCTCCATCGCATCATCAAGTCCACCAGAATAAACAAAGCGGTCATAGTCCTGTCTAAATGAGAACACACCTATTGGGTTAAAACCCGTCCACTCTGAGTGCTTTAAGTCTTGAAAAAGCTTCAACGCTTTGTCTGTATTACCCAATATCAGGACATCATTTGCGCGAATAAAATATTTAAAAAATAATGCATATGCCAATCGAATAAAAACGCGCAGCGCAGACATAATAAAAATGACACAAATAAAGTAAGATATAACAATCTGTAGATTTATTTTCCCTAAAAGAAAAAGAACTGGGCTCACCAAAACAACACTTAATAGAATATTTTTAAGACAAAAAATTAATTCATTAAATAGGCTAACACCACGCCATGAGCGATAAAAATCAGTCAAGCCACCAATGAGCTGAAATAAACTGACCACACTCAAAAACATTAAAAGCGTTCTATTATCTACAGGAATATTATTTATTTTAGAAATAAAATAAAAACCCAAATAAATTGCTACAACATCACAAAAACGTTGTAATATTGACACATATGATGCATGTAACCTTGAAGCCATTTTTTGCCTATATTTTGTTTTTCCAGGCTTAATAAAAGTCAATCTTTTATAAAGTGTAAATTAGTTGAAAAGCTCGTTCTTATGAGACACAAGAAGTTACCCCAACCCTATAATTAAAATGATATTATTTACATTTACCACTATACCAAGAATTTAAGTTTCTCAAAGAGCAGTTTGTATAAATTAAGTACTAAATTTTGAAACCAATAGCTACTATTTATAGTAGTATTCACTTTAGTTGCTCAAAACATCTTGAATTCATTCTTCTGCGTCCACTATCGTAACACCATCCCCATTTCCAAAAATATTGCCATGCACTCTTTAAGTGCGCTTTTAATAATATAGGATTTTTATAAGACCCTTGCTCATGTGCGTGCACTACTTGCACAAGAGGATAGTAAACATTACCAAATTTTTCAGCACAGCGACGTGATAGATCAACATCTTCCATATACATGAAAAAACGCTCATCGAATCCGTTTAATTCAATTAATGCTTTAGACTTAAAGAGCATAAAACAACCATGAATATAGGGAGCAAAGATAGGTTTGGAAAGGTTAAAATTTTTCAGCAAATAGTTTTCATCGAGTTGTTCTGCAAATTTTGGAGAAAAACGACGAGCAAATAAATTTAAAGGAGATGGAAGTAGTCGAGCACCATATTGGTTTTCACCAGTCTCATATATAATTTTAGGTAAAAAGAGAGCTTCTTCACGTGTTTGAACAAAGTTTAATAATTTTTCAAATTCAGATGAGTCAAAGACAATATCTGGATTACAGATTAAAAAGTAATCAGACTGCGCTGCAAATCGCTTAATTGCATAATTATGCCCATAACCAAATCCAAAGTTTCCTTCGGACTTGAGATAAGTTACACGAGGATGATTAAATGAAGCCGCCCAATCACTACTATCATTATCGACCAATATTACTTTTTGAATAAAAGATACTGCCAATAGACTATCTAAAGTAAGTTTTAAATCTTGATAAGAATGTTTATATACTACGATAGAAGCAAATATTTTTATATTAAACATGATAATCTCTACTTTGATTTATCCCATCTTTAATTGCTTTAAAATAATATTTGATATAATCAATTTTTTTGTCTTTCAACAGAAATAAAAGTATTTGAATAGCAAAGTTAGTGATCATTAGTTTTGAAGTCAGAATTTTTGGAATATAAGGCATTTTCCACATGAAAAACAAGTTACGAACCCGATAGTATCTTCTATAACCTGAATGAACTGGAATTTTAAAGTTTAACAAATTAATCGTATCATCTCCAACACTATGTCTCATAACAGCCTTTTCTGACATATATAATTTATAGCCTTTACTTAAAGCTCTAAAACACCACTCTGTATCGACATAGTCAATAAAAAATTCCTCTTTCATCAACCCGATATCTTTCAGTGTCTCTACAGAAATTAAAGTACCAGATGATATTAAAAAACTAACCTCAATTGGGGTAGAAATATTTTCTACAGAAATCTTATCAATAAGACCGTACTTATTAAATCTTAATGCTGGAAAATAAAAACCTTTACTTTCATCTACAAATCTAGGGCCAATAGCAGCAATTTTCTCATGATTAGCATATATCTTTCGATAGTCACTCATTAAATCATCTACAAAATGATTACTTACATTACTATCTTGATCAAAGAAAAGGATATAGTCTGCATCAATTTTAATAGCCTTTTCTATTCCTACATTTTGAGCAAAGGCAATTCCTTGATTTTTGCTCAAGCTTAACAGCTCAACATTACTCTTAAATGCTGTGTTTTTAAATGCTTCATTTGTAGAATAATTATCAACTATTATTATACTTACACAACTATTATTAAGATTGTCTAATAGCACTCTCAGACAATCAATATTCGGGTTGTAGGTAACAATTACTGCAACTATATTCATATAATCCTATTATTTGCAAATTTAAATCTTGAGAGAAGAGCAATTAACACTGGAGGCAAACCATACCCTGCTACAACCATAATATTAGTAAAACACTGTAAAACAGAAATACAACATAAAATCCCAATGACAATGATCTTATATTTAGAAGGTGTAAGCTTTGTGACAACAAAGACAACTAGTATATACCATATAAATAATACCATAGCACCAGGTATTCCTGCGACTTGTACAACATCACCATACATAGTTGAAACATTAAATTCTTCCTGCAACAGCATTGTTTGCTGTTGATTATCAGGGAAAATTCTCTTTTGAAGAAAATCAATTAAAATGTGATATTTAAAAGCATTCTCAATGTCAACGTTACTTGGAATATTATTAACCTGATATTGTAAATTAGAGAAGGGGGTTACTAAATACAAATATGACCAAAAAAACTCTGTAGGTACATTAGATTGATAAAAATTCGAATTTGCCTGACCTACTGTAAGAATAATATCGTTACCTTGATATCCGCTTGAGACCATTCGGTAGTTTCCAACCACTCCAAACAAATATAATGTGATTACACTTCCTATTATAGTTAAAATAACTTTCTTAGGAGTAAGATTATTTTTTAATAAGAAGTGAATAACCAAACTACTAAATAATATAAATATCACAGCTCCTCTATTTATAATTAAAACACAAAATAATATAGAGAATAAATATAGAAATAGATCACTTCTATTTCTGCTAGCCAAATAATTATAAAATGAAATTAACCCAATAGATATTAGATATGGCAGAAATATTGCATGGAAAGTTGGTATACCAAATGCAAAATAATCGTGAAATTCTCCTTTCATAACTTTAATGAGAGGTATTCCCTTTGCATATAAGAATTCTAAAGCCACACCAACTACAGAAAAAACCCAAACAAAATGATTCTTATACTTAATACTTTCCAGAGAAATATTTTTAAAATTACTTCTAAATATTAAAGAAAGAAAAAAGCTAATTACAACTGTTGATAATATAAATAATGTTAAATTACCCGACAACTTCGGCTGTATATCTGACCATTGTAACGGATAAATTAAAATAATGAAGACAAATACAGAAGAATAAATAAAAAATGGATTAAAAATATATTTAATCATTATCAAATCCACCTTTAAAATTACCGTAAACTTTAAAATATGCTACAGAGAATAAAAGAATAAGAATGAAAATTTCAATTATTAGCATAGATAAAAAAACTCCTAAGAATTCAAAACATAATATTAATGTAAAAATCAAAGGAACATATATTATAGATGCTAACATATATATATATTTAAGAAACTTACTATTTCCACTTGGTATAATTACGAAATTAACAAGAATAGATGCAATAGAAATAAAAAATTGCATTATTATTGCTAAATTAAGAAGATTAAATATTTCATATTTTGGAAATAAATAACTCAAAATATACTCCCCAATTAAATTATTTAGTAGAATTACTAAAAACCCTATAGAAATAAAAATTTTAAATATTAGTTTTATATATGCTACATATTCTCTTTTATCTTCATATTCATAAATCACACAAACCTTAGAGAAAAAACTTTGATTTATTGGTACATACATTTGCCTTAATGCAGATATAAGTCGTTCAATTAGAGTGTACAAACCTAAAGCATAATCACCAAACACTCCTTTTACGACTAGAGGAGTCAAATAAGTAAATCCTAATGTGAAAAAGGATGCTATAAAATTTTCGAAACTTTCTCTAGTTTCTTTTATTGCTATCTCTTTATTAATTAAACTAAACTTAAAATTAATTATTCTATTCTTTCTAATTATAGATTGTATTAACAATCCTATGATTACATAAGGTAATAGCTGTAAGAAAATTGCATACCATATATCTCCAGCATCATCTACCAAGAAAAAAATTGGAATAATAAACAACAGTCTAACTATAACAGTTACAGCTGCGAGAACTGAATTCTTCCCTAAACCGTTAAACAAGTATGCGGGAGTTAATATTGAAGTAAACGAGAATAACAAACACAAAAAAATTATATAAAAATCCAATTTATTAATATCTATAAAAAATATAATTACACTTGAGATTACTAACAATAATGTAAAAATTATAGTTTTAGAAAATTGAATATTTGTATATATAACATCTGAAATATCATTACTCTCTTTATTAAGACTAATACTTTTAGCGCCAGATAGAATAAATCCAAAATCAACAATAAATGTAAATAAAAAAAATAGCGTTGTTGCAAAACCTATTTTCCCAAAACTCTCCACACCTAATTTTGCTGCCAAGTAAGGAAAGGTTAATAATGGAATTAGAAAATTAGAAACTTGTATAAGGTAAAGATACAACGTTTCCTTTTTTACGTTATTTTCAATCATTGTGATGCTACAATATTAATCTAAAATAATGCTTTGTTATTTTCTGCATCTTTTAGCGTCGGAGCAAACTTATCCTTATCGGTTAACTTTAACTCCAAACCACTTTCAACAGGCCATTCAATTGCAATATCGGCATCATCCCAAACGATGCTTCTTTCACACTCTTTAGAATAATAGTTTGTCGTTTTGTATAAAAACTGCGTATTATCCTCCAAAGCAATAAAGCCGTGTGCAAAACCTGCTGGAATCCAGAACTGCTTGTGGTTTTCACCAGTAAGTTCTACACCGACCCATTGACCAAATGTAGGTGAATCTTGGCGAATATCAACAGCTACATCCCAAGCACGGCCTTGTACTACACGCACCAATTTGCCCTGAGCATGTGGATTCAGCTGGTAATGCAACCCTCTCAGTACACCTTTTTGAGAGTACGAATGATTATCCTGAACAAAATTTGGAACCTCAAGACCGCGCTCTGTTAGAGCCTGTTCAAAGTTTTTTTGATTAAAACTTTCCATAAACCAACCACGATCATCACCAAACACACGTGGTTCAAGTATAAGTAGGCCATTAATTTTTGTTTCAATAATATTCATTCGTATCACTCAGTTTTATCTAGTCTTTTTTTTTCTAGCAATGCTTATGCTTGATGCTCTTTAAGCAATTTAAGCAAGTACTGACCATAGCCCGTCTTTTTAAAGAACTCACCACGCGCTTTGAGCTGATCGGCATTGATCCATCTATTGTTGAAAGAAATTTCTTCCAAACTCGCCACTTTCAAACCCTGACGGTGTTCAATGGTTTGTACAAACTGACTTGCTTCGAGCAATGAGTCATGCGTACCTGTGTCTAACCACGCAAAACCACGGCCAAGCACTTCAACATTCAACTCGTTTTGCTGTAAATAAACATTATTGACATCCGTAATTTCTAACTCACCACGGTGCGATGGCTGAATATTTTTAGCAATTTCAACCACTTTATTATCATAGAAATATAAACCCGTTACCGCGTAGTTTGATTTTGGTTGTTCAGGCTTTTCTTCAATACTGAGAGCCTTTCCTTCTGCGTCAAAGTCAACTACACCAAAACGTTCAGGATCATTTACATAATAACCAAAGACTGTTGCACCACTAACTTGTGACGCTGCACGTTTGAGTTGCTCACTAAAGTGTTGACCATAGAAAATGTTATCGCCCAAAATCAGACAAACATTATCCTCACCAATAAACTCTTCCCCTAAAATAAAGGCTTGAGCAAGACCATCTGGTGATGGTTGGACTTTATAAGAAAGTTTAATTCCGAGCTCTTCACCTGTACCTAAAAGTTTTTCAAAATTAGGTAAATCTTCTGGTGTCGAAATAATCAAAACTTCATTAATCCCTGCCAGCATCAGAACTGATAAAGGATAATAAATCATAGGCTTATCATAAATTGGGAGTAACTGTTTTGACGTTCCCATAGTAATTGGATACAAACGTGTACCTGACCCACCCGCAAGAATAATGCCTTTGCGTTTTATTTGACTCATGGAAGAAGTTCCTCTAATACTTGTGCTACACCTTGCTGCCAATGTGGCAGGTGTAATTTAAAATTTTGTTGTAACTTATCTGTATTTAAACGTGAATTTAAAGGGCGCTTTGCTGGTGTTGGGTAAGCTTGTGTTTCTATTGGATTCACTTGTTTTAAAATCAGTGGTTGATTATGTTCACGTGCCTGTGCAAACACAAATTGTGCATAATCATACCATGTTGTTTCACCTGTAGGCGCTAAATGGTAATGACCGTGCAACAGTATTTTTTGTTCATCCGACTGTAAAGTATAATAGCGAATAGCTTGAGCCGTGACATCTGCAATCAGTGCTGCCCCAGTAGGTACACCAACTTGATCTTGGATGATATTCAGCTCTTCTTTCATTTGCGCCAATTTGAGCATGGTCTTAATGAAATTATTTCCTCGCGCCGCATAGACCCAACAGGTACGGAAATTCAGAAATGGAACTCCGCTTTGCTCTAAAGCAAGCTCACCATCTCGTTTAGTTTGACCATACAAATTAACTGGGGCAGTTTGGTCATCCTCTTTCCATGCCAAAACACCTGTGCCATCAAACACATAGTCTGTTGAATAATGGATCAACAATGCACTATGCTTTTGACATTCCTCAGCCAAATGTTTAACCGCTAAAGCATTGATAAGATGTGCCTGTTCAGCATCAGACTCCGCCTTATCTACAGCAGTATAAGCGCTTGCATTCACAACAATATCTGGGCGAATTTGTTCAAAGGCTTTTGAGATTTCTGCAAAGTTTGCAACATCACCACACCAACCCTCAGGGTTTGTTTGACGATCTAAAGCAATCACCTCTCCAAGTGGTTGGAGTGCACGCTGTAACTCCCACCCCACTTGGCCATTTTTTCCTAACAACAGTATTTTCATAGTATTACGCAACTTAATTTGTTTCTTCTGCAACCTGATACTGTTGATTGATCCAATTTTGATATTCACCACTTTGAATATGTTGAACCCACGCTTGGTTATTCAAATACCACTCAACGGTTTTTCTTAAACCCGTTTCAAAACTTTCTTCAGGCACCCAACCAAGGTCTTTTTGAATTTTGCTTGCATCAATTGCATAGCGTAAATCGTGACCAGGGCGATCTGTCACATAAGTAATCAAGTCTTCATAACGAGCCACACCATTTGGTTTATTTGGTGCAAGTTCTTCTAACAATGTGCAAATGGCTTTAACAACATCAATATTCTTTTGTTCGTTATGACCGCCAATATTATAAGTTTCACCAACAGCAGCCTCAGTAACCACTTTATATAAAGCACGTGCATGGTCTTCTACAAATAGCCAATCACGAATTTGATGCCCATTACCATATACAGGTAATGCTTTGCCATTGAGGGCATTCAAAATAATTAATGGAATCAGCTTTTCTGGGAAATGATAAGGGCCATAGTTGTTTGAGCAATTGGTTAAAACGACAGGTAAACCATAGGTTCGGTGCCATGCACGAACCAAATGATCTGAACTAGCCTTACTTGCTGAATATGGTGAACTTGGAGCATACGGTGTTGTCTCAAGGAACAAGTCATCTGTACCTTCTAAGTCACCATAAACCTCATCCGTTGAAATGTGGTGGAAACGAAATGCTTGCTTTTTATCTTCGCTTAAACCGTTCCAATAATGACGAGCAGCCTCCAACAACTGGTATGTTCCAATAATATTGGTTTCAACAAATGCAGCAGGGCCTGTAATTGAACGGTCAACATGCGATTCAGCAGCCAAATGCATCACAGCATCTGGTTGAAAACTTTCAAATAATTGATCTAATGCAATGCGATCACAAATATCAGTTTGGGAAAATTGATAACGCTCATTATTTTCAACCAATGCCAACGATTCTAAATTACCCGCATAAGTGAGTTTATCAACATTGAGTACCTGATGGGGTGTATTTTGAATAATATGGCGAACGACTGCTGAACCAATAAAACCAGCACCGCCTGTTACCAATAATTTCATATTTTCCTGCTCTTAATTTAAATTGATTGATAGCAAAATAATTTTAGGTTATCTATAGATAAATAAGATGTTTCTTTATTCTAAAACTATTTCAGTATTTTATTCAAAATATGTGAATGAATTGTATAAATAGTTTAATTGAACACGTTAGGCTTTATCAAATGAACATCAATAAAATATATCAATTCTTGTGCAAATCTTTGGTTTTGTAACCCTCTACATAGGTTTGTAAGATATTTTTAATTTTTGCCTGATTATCTCCTTGTTCAGATAAATCAGATAACTGCAAAAATACGCTGTTAATTTGATCAAAAAAATAAAAATGCTCATACGATTTTAAAATTCGTTCATGATCAGTTTTGCTAACATTTTCAGATTCGATGAGTAGCTCTTCATATAGTTTTTCACCTGGACGCAGTCCAGTAAACTGAAGTGCAATATCACCTAGACCTTTTTCATCTATAGGTTTAAACCCACTTAGACGGATCATCTGTTTAGCCAAATCAACAATTTTAACGGGTTCACCCATATCCAGTAGAAAAACATCTCCGCCTGTTCCCATTGCCCCCGCCTGAATCACCAACTGCGCAGCCTCAGGAATGGTCATAAAATAACGAGTCACCTCAGGATGCGTTACTGTAACAGGTCCACCTTTTTCAATCTGTTTTTTAAACAAAGGAACGACAGAACCTGATGAACCTAATACATTACCAAAACGCACTATACTGATTTGTGTTTGCGGTTTTGTGGCAGCTAAACCTTGACAATACAATTCTGCCATCCGTTTCGATGCACCCATGACATTGGTTGGACGTACAGCTTTGTCCGTAGAAATCAAGACAAAGGTTTCAACCCCTTGAGCCACAGCGGCATCAACACTACGGGCCGTACCAATTGAAGTATTATAGATCCCTTCAAACGGATTGGCCTCAACCAAGGGCACATGCTTATAAGCTGCTGCATGGTAAACCGTTTGCACAGCATGCTCTTGCAATATACGTTCCAATTTTATTTGGTGAGTCACAGAACCTAGTATAGGCACTACTTCTACACCTGCGTTTTGTAATTCGCGATCAATGGAATACAGTGCAAATTCAGACATTTCAAATAAAACAAGGCATTTGGGTTGATGCTTCACGATCTGACGGCAAAGTTCTGAACCAATTGATCCACCTGCACCAGTTACCATCACCACTTTATTTTTAATATTTTTTTCTAAAAGCGCTAACTTTGGTGGTACTGGATCACGCCCTAGTAAGTCAATAATGTCGACTTCTCTGATGTCAGAGACTTGAACGCGGCCACCTACCAGTTGGGTGACACCAGGCAGTTCCATAATTTTGACATTAGACGGTTCAAAAGACTCAATAATTGCTTTTTTACGTGTACGACTTACAGATGGCATAGCCAGTAATATTTCTTCGATGTGAAACTTACGAAATGCTCCGAGTGCCTTTTTCGGTGAAAAGATTTTTAGTCCGCTTAAAGACTGCCCTTGTAGCGAAGCTTTATCATCAATAAAACAGACGGGCAAATAGTCATCCGAGCGATATAATGCGGCCGCAATTTGCTGCCCCGCAAGCCCTGCACCATAAATCGCGACACGCTTACGGTTTTGCTTTTTCACAAAAGTACGCAGTGTGGCATAGCGAATCACAGCACGGCTCCACCACATCCAAGAAAACAGCACAAAGCCGTACATGAGCGGAATGCTCATAGGAATAAAGGCTAAACCAAGTTTCTTAACCGCATATAACCCAACAATTTGAATAAATGTCGCAATCGAGATCCGTAGCAAATAGTCTTCATTGAAGGAGCGTACAATCGCGCTATAAATGCCGAGTAAGGCAAAAATTGCGACACCAAAAACACCTACATACAGATACCAGAAATCTAAACCTTCCATGACGGGAACATTGGGTTTGGCTAGCCGAATGGCATAAACCAGCCACATCATCAAAGGCAAAACACAGATATCCATGACCACTAAAACAGCTTGTTTTTGACGGCGCGGCAGTGATGCAATGACTCGGATAATGTCTTTCACGATGGGCTCAATGGTTTAGATAAAGGCAAAAAGTTGCATAACAAATTATACGCTGTTTCACATGGAGATTTGTGAGATCACCTGTTGGATACTATCCACCGTTTTTTGCATGTTGCTGTCGGACAAAGTCGGATGTACCAAGAACATTAAACTGCTTTCTCCCAAGCTTTTGGCATTAACCAGTCGTTGCTCAGGACGCCACGGCGTTCCATCGAAGGCTTTTTCTAAATACACTTCTGAACATGAACCACTAAAGCATGGCACACCCAGTGCATTAATTTCCGCCATAATGCGATCACGCGACCAACCTTCTGGCAATTGTGCTGTATTCACTTGTACATAAGCCTTATATGCCGCATGAACATAATTCGCAGGTGGCATTGGCACAGTAAAATAAGGGTTATTTTCAAAACTTGCTAAAACGCGACGCATATGCGCATTACGCACTTGCGTCCATTCTGGCATTTGTTGGAGTTGTAAGCGTCCGATGACAGCCTGCATTTCCATCATGCGCCAGTTGGTGCCAAAGCTGTCATGTAACCAACGAAAGCCGGGCGGGTGCTGTTTGTTATAAATGCTGTCAAAGTTTTTACCGTGATCTTTATATGACCACATTTTTTTCCATAAATTTTCATCATTGGTGGTGACCATACCGCCTTCACCACCCGTGGTCATGATCTTGTCTTGGCAAAATGACCATGCGCCAATATGCCCAATTGAACCTGCGGATTGACCTTTATAGAATGCACCATGGGCTTGAGCACAATCTTCGATGACCCAAATCCCTTTTTCCTCAGCCAACTGCATGATCGGGTCCATATCACACATCCAACCTGCCAAATGTACACAAATTATGGCTTTGGTTTTCGGAGTAAGCACAGCTTCAATGGTACGGCGTGAAATATTCTGTGAATCCAGTTCAACATCGGCAAAAACAGGATTGGCACCAGCCGTCACAATTGAACTGGCAGATGCAAGAAATGTCCGTGAAGTGACGATCACATCATCGCCTGTGCCAACGCCAAGGGCTTTTAAGGCCAAATCCAGTGCGACTGTGCCATTCGCTACAGCGACGGCATACTGCGTCTGTGCAAATGCTGCAAATTCTTTTTCAAACTCACGGCACTCTTGTCCTGTCCAATAATTGACTTTATTGGATAAAAGAACCTTTGACACCGCATCTGCTTCAGCTGAGGTGAAACTTGGCCACGGTTCAAATGCAGTGTTTAACATGAGTTTTTCCTAAATTTATCATTTACTGGTCAGTATACGGGCAGGATTTCCCACCACTGTTACGCCCGCAGGCACGCTTTTGGTCACCACAGCGCCCATACCCACCACAGCACCACGACCAATCACCAAAGGTTGCGCAGGTGTGCCTTGTTTAATCACGGCACCTGCACCAATATAAACATGGTCTTCTATATGAATATTACCGTTGCATTTTACGCCCGGTGCAAACGTGACGAAATCACCAATCACACAATCATGCTCGACATAACTATATAAGTTGGCATGAAAACATTTGCCAATTTTAATATTGGATGTAATCGTGACAAAAGGACTCAACGCAGCACCTGCGCCAAGTTCTACCGTATCCATCAGCAGCGTATTATCTGCCTGCACTGACCACAATGGAAGACCATCTTGCTCCAGTTTCAGCGCAATTTTTTCACGGACTTGACTGTTGGCAATTGCAATCAGTACCGCTTTGAAAGATACAGGCTCCGCTTTAAATTGTGGGTAGTTCATGGCACGATGACCATTCACTATGGTAATTTCAGTCAAAGCATCATCAATAAACACAATTTCAGCAGGCTCTTGCTGACGTGCTAATTGTTGACGTGCTACAGGCATCAAACTACGTCCACACCCCGAAGCACCATATACGGCATACAGCTTAGTCATGTTTGCTGCCTGTGAATTTATGCATCGTGACATCACCTTCGGCACTAATATCATCTTTTGCGAGTACTTTTTTGACGGTTTTCAGCATGATTTTAAAGTCGAGCCACAAGGACTGATTGTTGACATACCATGTGTCGAGTTCAAACTTCTTTTCCCATGAGATGGCATTACGTCCATTCACCTGCGCATAGCCCGTGATGCCGGGACGTACATCATGGCGTTTGGCTTGTTCGCTATTATATAAAGGCAAATATTCCATCAACAACGGGCGTGGTCCCACGATACTCATGTCCCCTTTAATCACATTCCATAGCTCTGGCATTTCATCCAAACTGGTGGCGCGGAGCATTTTACCAAAGGGCGTTAAACGCTCACTATCGGGTAGTGGATTGCCTGCTGTATCCAGTGCATCTTTCATGCTACGAAACTTAATCATTTCAAACGGTTGCCCATGTAAACCCGGGCGGGTTTGGCGAAAAAGTACGGGAGAACCCAAATTCTTTTTTACTTTATACGCCACCAGCGCATAGACAGGAGATAGCAGCACCAAAGCAGTTGAGGCGATCGCGACATCTAAAATTCGTTTCAGCATGCTTAAACTCCCATCTCGGACATCATGTGGGCATTCACTTGATGGACATCATATTTCTCTAAAGCGATTTCACGCGAACGTTGCCCCATCTGTACCATCAGTTGTGGGTCATCAATAAAAGTTTGCATAGCTTGCACCAATTCTTCAACTGACTTCACTGGCACCAAATACCCGTTCTGACCATGGACCACTGTTTCTCGGCAACCCGGGGCATCCGTAGTAATAATGGCACGCCCCATCGCCATAGCCTCAAGTACGGTGCGAGGTGTACCCTCACGATAAGATGGCAAGACATAGACCGAACTGGCTGCAATCGCAGGTCGTACATCACTGAGTTTACCCCAATAATTGACGACTTTCTCTGCCACCCAAGCATCTAGTTCGGCTTGCGCAATCGCAGCAGGATTTTCATCAATCCAACCCACCAAATGAAACTCGACTTCTGGATGCTTTGCTTTGATGATGCGAGCCGCTTCTGCATATTCTCGCACCCCCTTATCCCCCAATAAACGAGCAATCAGCAAAAAAGAAACCTTTGCTTGGCCATGTTCATTTTTAGGTAAATCCAGTACTGCAAAATCCTGCACATTCACCCCAGAACCATTCACCACCACCGTCAGTTTTTGAGATGATAGGAGTTGCATGCTTTGAAATAATTTTAAGTCGTCGGGATTTTGAAAAAAGACTTTGTGTGCATGCTTGAGCGCTTGCGCATACAGACCATGCACCATTTTTTGAAAAATACTGCGTTGACCCGATTCCGCATTTTGAAAGGCATACCCCAAACCCGTAATCAATGCAAAACGATGGGGCACTTTTGCCAAGCTTGCAGCCAATGTGCCATAAATCACGGGCTTAATGGTATAAGACAGCACATAATCAGGCTGAATTTGGCGAATCAGCTGATACATCGCTTTTAAGGTTTTGAGGTCTTGGATTGGGTTGGTTCCTGTACGTTGCATGGGCAGCGTATGTAGCTGATAACCCAATTGCTGCAGTTTATTCAACTCATCAGGATAGTCGTGTAAATCAGGCGCTAAGACATGTATTTCTAAACCCTGAGCATGAATCGCCTCTAACAATTTACCGCGAAAGTTCAGTACAGAAGGTAGATAACTACTGATCATCAAAAATTTCATCAACCTTGTCTCCATACCGTCATGTATTGCTGGCTTACGTGCTGAATACTAAAATTCTGCTCTACCCGCGCCCGTGTTTGTTGCTTTAAACTGCGCTTATCAGCCTGCGACAATTTTACATAGTTTAAAATCGCCGCTTTCAACCCTGCTACATCGCGTGGCGCAACCACCCAACCTTTCTCTTCTACAATATATTTAGCATCCCCAACATCCGTCGTGATGCAGGGTAAACCTGAGGCCATCGCTTCGACCAAAACATTGGGAAAACCTTCCGTAATCGAAGTCATCAAAAAAGCATCCAACGATTGATAAAAAGCTGGCATATCCGAAACCTGATCGAAGAGCTGTACTTTTTGTGGATCTAACTGATGCTCAGCAAAGGCTTGCTTGATTTCAGGGGTGGCTAAATTGGCACCACTTCCCGCAATTTTAAAAATAATCGGCTGATCTTTAAGTTCAGCAATCACTTGCAATAAATATGCATATCCTTTAGCTGTATGGTAGCGCCCTGCAAAACCAATTGTGATCGGTTCATGCAATTGCTCATTTACTTGAAACTGATCTAAGGCAACACCATTGGCAATCACCTGCTGATTTGCATTGTTAAAACCAAACGCTTGATGTTGCTCAAGGGATGAATGTGCACAATACACAATGCCTTTCGGCTGCTGAGAGAAAAGCTTGCTGAGGTTTAATGCCACTTTGGTACTCAGCGACTCTTCTTTAGGTGATGCCAGTGAATGATGAACCCCCCAAAAAATAGGTGGTTTTTGTTGCATGCCCAACAGACTTAGACTGGTCATCGCATTGGCATGGTACATCCAACCTTGTACCACATTCGGTTGAATCTGTTGCAGTAGTGTTCTGAGTTTAAGCATGACACTAAAACTGTTTATACCCTTCCAATTTAAACTGTAGTGTGAAGAGCACAGCTTCAAGGTTTCGGCATAAACATTGGATACATGCATTAATGAGATAATAATGTGTTCATACTCTGCCTGCGTTTGCGCAACCAAACGGGACAGCATCATTTCAGCGCCGCCCACACCTGCGAAGTTGGTAATCACATGTACAACCACAGGTTTGTTCATACTGCCAACCCCATCATCTGAGCATAGCGTTGCAATACCGTATCTTTATGGAACTGCTGACAGTGCTGTTCAAATTCAGCCGCAGTATATTGCACACCGTCTGCACAAAGCGCTTGCTGCATAGCCTCTGCTAATGCAGGTGCATCATCGCAAGGCACCAATAAGCCGAATTTGGCATTATCCAAAATTTCCATCGGGCCACTTGGACAATCGGTACTGACCACTTTAATTTTTGAAGCTAGCGCCTGAATCAGCACACCCGGCAAACCTTCCCAATTTGAACTCAGCACAAACAGTTCAGCATATTTAAAATAAGCATAAGGATTGGCATCAAAACCAGGTAAATCGACAACATCGTGTAGACCCAAGTCAGCACTTAAATGTTCCAGTTCCTGACGCAACTCACCTTCACCCAAAATGATCAAACGGGTATTGGGCTGCTGTTGATGTAACCTAGCAAAAGCACGAATTAAATTGGCAAAGTTCTTTGCTTCTGTTAAACGTCCAACCGCCATGATGACTTTAAGATTAGGCTCAAAAAAACGATGCGTTACAGGTGCTTGAAGTTTGACAAAATAACTGTCATCAATCACGGGGTTGTAAATGGTGACTAAATTAGACTGTTGATAGCCATAGTATTTGCGAAAATCCTCCAACACCCCATTGGATACACAAACCACTCGGTCCGCCATGGGATAGCTATAGTTCACGAGGCTTTTCAAGACAAACTTGGCAAAACCTTGCAACTTCATATTTTTCGAAGGTGTCGACACTTCACGGAAGATTAATTTGGTTTTGATTCTTGCCAGTTTCTTGGCAAAGGCACAAATGATATTGCTATGGGTTTGGGTGGCAACGACTGCAAGGTACTGCCCTGTTTTTAATTGTTGTTTTAGTGGCATCAAAGCATTCACCACTCGCCCACAGTTCAAATCAAGCAGTTGGATTTTAGGGCTGACCTCAGGACGTAATTTTCCCTTTTCACCCTGTATATTACATACAGCCAAATCCACCTGAATACCTTGCTCAGCAAAGCTATTGGCGAGCTGGATGACGGTTCGTTCAGCCCCTCCACCACCCAGTGTTGGTAAAAAGAACATCACTTTATTCAACATCATAAAATCCACTTAAAGCTAAAGCTGAGATTGTTTTTGTGCTTGAAGCTCAATCGCACGCTGCACACGTTGAGTATAGTCCTGAATCCCTGCAAGCTCAGAGTCACTGGCACAAGTGGTTTTAATTTTGGCTTGAAAGTCATCAAAACTGCTCACCACTTTGGCAGGTACTCCCATTGCTACACTATTATCAGGAATATCTTTAGTCACCACTGAACCTGCGCCAATCACCACATTTGAACCAATCGTGACCCCCGGCATAATAATGCTATTGACCCCAATAAAAACATGAGAACCCACATGAATAGGGGCAAAACGTTGATAACGCTTGCCTTGCGCATCATAAACAAGGCAGGTACTACCATCATGCGTAATAAACTTAACGCCTGAGGTGACTGTAACGTGATTCCCTAGATGAATCAGAAAAGGTTCAGAGCCCCAGCTCTTGATATAAATTCGACAATGCTCACCGATAGTCACACCTTTTTTACGCGCATAAGCAATGCTGCCCTTGAACATAAAATAGGCTAAATCAAACACTGTGTTGAAAATTGACCGAATCAATGCCATGTATCAAAAAGACCCAAGATAAATAGATAAATGTGCAACAAAAGTACTGCAACGGGCTATTTTACTCTCAATTGTGCAACACGGATATGCTCTGTCCAACAGAGTTTTATTTTATTTTTTTTGCAGGTGTTCCCACGTAAACCCCCGCCTCGGGAATGCTTTTACTCACCAATGAACAGGCACCCACGACCACATTATTGGCAATATTGACACCATCAAGCACGGTTACTCGAGCACCAAACCAAATATTTTCACCCATTTGAATCCCCTGTTTAGTAATTTGGTCTTTGACCAAAACCTCAGGATCATCAAACTTATGGTTACTGGCGATCATAATACTTTGCGTGCCAATCCGGGTATTATCCCCAATGCTTAGACCGCCACAGCCATTGAGAAAAGATTTGGAGTTGATACTGACATTCTGTCCAATTTCAACCTTGCCACCAAAACACTTGATATAACAGCTTTCACCAATAAAACTGTGATCACCAATACAAAGCGTGGCGCCCTTTTCCACAATAATCGTGACATCATCGCCAATATAGACATTTTCCCCGATACTCACGACACCGCTAATATCGAGCTTAGTCCGCTTCCCAAAATATTTAAACCGACTTGAAAACGCCATGTTATACAGCGTCTTACGGCACTGTGCAGAGAGCCAGTTGAGCAACTTCAAAGTTTTAAAAAACATCACAATTTTGCTCTCCACACCACATATAAAATGGAAAAATTATAAAAAATGAGTGCTACAGGAACAGCCAAAAGCATATAAATTTTATCATTCATCATGACATAGAGCCCAGCAAACAAAATGAACTTTAAAATCAATTCCACAATTTGCAGTCTAAACAAAACTTGGCTGTTTCGTTTCGCAATCAGATAAGCTGAACTGGGCGGATTACAAAAGACCGCCCAATAGCCCAATGCCAAAATTTGGAAATAGGTTGAAATACCGACCCACTCATGGCCAAAAGCCCACAAATAAACACTTTCAGGTAATACAAAAAATACTGCAAAAAATGGCAGCGAAATCAGGCTTAAAATCACACTGCTATGCAAAGCCTGACGATTGGTGTGTGCATGTTTAAATTTGCGAATAAAAAATTGGCGAAGGGTTTGCGACATTAGGTTAATTGGGACACGGAGCGTACGTTCAACAATGGCGTAAAAACCCATTGCCTGCACCCCGACAAAATGTGAAACCACATAGTATGGCAAGTTATGTGAAAAACTATTTAAAAGTGCATGCGGTGTATTGCTATAGATAAAATCTTTATAATGCTTAAATGCCTGCCAACTCACGCTATAGAGTTGATTTTTTAGAATATAAAGCACCACAATCATAAGCATGATCACCGAACTGACCGCATAGCTACTCACCAGGCCAATGCTCATCCATAAAGGTAAACTTAACTGCACCACCACCACAATCAGGCTTCTAAAAATATTCAGCCCTGCACAAAAATATTCGGCATGTACTGAAAACTTATAGTTATAAAGGCTTTGAATCAAAGTATTGGCAAGTATTCCACTACAAATTGCCCCAACCATTGCTCCATCAAAAAAGCAACTCAAAACACCAGCCGAAAGCAAGGAAATAATGGTGGCAAAAATCGCACCTTCGAAAATCAGACTTTTTTGATGCTGTTGTTCGGCCACCAATTGCGCTTGGTCCAAACGCAAATTCGCTACCGTCGATAAGACACTAACGATGGCTAAAGCAATACCATATTCACCAAAGTCTTGAACCGAATATAAACGCGTTAAAAAAGGCAGGGCGATAAATGTCATTATCGCACCCACTAATAAACTGCTGGTGATTAAACCAATCGACTGGTATTTGGCGAACAGGCGCGCAATCATGTCAGCCCGTTCAGGTCAAATTGTTGACATACCAACGCATTGCCAACTGAATGCCTTCAGCAATCGGGTATTCAGGCGCATATCCTAAAGCCTGTTGAATTTTGGCAATACTGGCTTGTGAATGGCGCACATCCCCTGCACGAAATTCACGATACACTGCAGACTTTTCATAGCGAATTGAGTTTTCAAGCAATGCAACTTGAATTGCAGCATATAGATCATTCAAGGTGGTACGATCACCCACAGCTACATTATAAACTTGGTTTTTGGCCTCGTCAGGGGCTGTGGCTGCCAAAATATTGGCTTGCACCGTATTATCAATAAAACAGAAATCGCGACTGGTTTCTCCATCACCGTTGATGAAAACATCATCCCCTGCAATCATCGACGCAGTCCACTTGGGAATCACGGCTGCATAGGCACCATTTGGATCCTGACGTTGTCCAAAAACATTAAAATAGCGCAAACCAATGGCTTTAAAACCATAGCTACGGGCAAACACATCTGCATATAGCTCATTCACATATTTAGTTACGGCATAGGGTGAAAGCGGATTTCCAATATTTTCTTCAACTTTAGGTAATCCTGGATGATCACCATAGGTTGAACTGCTTGCCGCATAACTAAAACTTGAAACATGCGCATCACGTGCTGCGGTCAGCATATTCAAAAAGCCACTGATATTGGTGTCATTGGTCGTGATCGGATCAACAATCGAACGTGGTACAGAACCCAAAGCAGCTTGATGCAAAACATAGTCCACACCAGTACAAGCTGTTTGACAGTCTGCAAACTGACGAATATCACCCTCAATGAAATTGAAATTTGACCACTGTGCCTCTGAGACACATCCTTTCACTTCATCAAGATTATGTTGATAGCCTGTCGCAAAATTATCTAACCCGACCACGATCTGATCTAGCTTTAATAATGTTTCAAGCAAATTTGAACCAATAAATCCAGCAACGCCCGTGATTAGCCATGTCTTCGGTGCTTGTTGTAACTGCTCGCAGACCGTTTGATATTGGTTCATCGTAAATTTTCCAAAAACATTCAATAAATTATAGACGTAAATCAGACTCTGATTGATCTAATACATATTTTAAATCATACAAGACATGGCTTTCTTTACCTAAAGCACGAATTGCATCAGCGCCCATCACCTTAAATTGCTGGTGTGCAACCGCAAGAATCACCGCATCATACGTTTGCTGATTTAAAGACTGTACTGGGCTAATCGCATATTCACTTTCAGCCTCAATTGGGCTCACCCACGGGTCATATACATCAACATCAATATGATATTCTTCAAGTTCTTTCACAATGTCGATGATACGGGTATTACGAATATCAGGACAGTTTTCCTTAAAACTGAGCCCCAAGACTAAAACTTTTGCGCCTTCAACCTGAATCTTCTTTTTCACCATACTTTTAACAAGTTGGGTGACGACATAAGCACCCATGCCATCGTTCAGACGACGACCTGCCAAGATAATTTCAGGATGATAACCCATCGACTGTGCTTTATGAGTTAAGTAATACGGATCAACCCCGATACAGTGCCCACCCACTAAACCTGGACGGAATGGTAAAAAGTTCCATTTCGTTCCTGCGGCTGTGAGTACATCTTCTGTATCAATGCCCATTTTATTGAAGATCAAAGCAAGTTCATTAATTAAAGCAATATTTACATCACGTTGCGTGTTTTCAATCACTTTTGCTGCTTCTGCGACTTTGATACTTGGCGCTTTGTGCGTGCCCGCTTCAATAATAAGATTATATACTTCATCGACAAAATCAGCGACTTCGGGTGTAGAACCTGAGGTGATTTTTAGAATATTCGTAACCCGATGGAGCTTATCCCCTGGATTAATCCGTTCGGGGCTATAGCCCGCAAAAAAATCTTGATTGAATGTTAAACCTGATACTTTTTCTAAGACAGGAATACAGGCTTCTTCTGTTGCACCGGGGTAAACGGTCGATTCATAGACAACGATATCACCCGCAGATAATACCTGACCAATACTTTGTGATGCTTTGATTAATGGAGTGAGATCGGGTTGTTTAAATTCATCAATCGGTGTTGGAACGGTCACAATATAAAAGTTACAACTTTTTAGATCTTCTAAATCTGCGCTATAACTCAACTGAGTTGCTTGCATCAACTCATCTGGAGACACTTCCAAGGTATGGTCTTGACCAGACTTTAACTCATCAATTCGCTTCTGATGAATATCGAAACCCAGCACAGAAACTTTTTTACCAAACTCTACAGCCAGAGGTAAACCAACATAACCTAATCCGATGATGGCAATTTTTAGATCAGCGAGTTGTAGCATGGTACAGCCTTGTGCAATTTGAATAGGATAGGAGCAGAGATCTCAACGTTGCACAATATAGCAGAAATTTGATTTCTTTTAATGACTAAATTATGTTACTTAGTCCTCAAAAAATTATTCGATTAATTATAGAAACAGTACGTTTCACCAACATCTTAGGCTATGTTAAAGATATTAATTGGTATAAAATCTAACAGTTTTATATAAATTCTTCGGGTTGTCATAGCCCTGATCCATTATTCAAATTATTTATAAATAGGGTTTATTTTCGAGTGAGTTACTACCGCTATAGCATATTGTTAGCACTCAGTTTAAGCATAACTGGTTGTGCCGTAACATCAGGACTTCAAACTTATGATCTTCCTGAACAAGGCTCCTATAAAACAAATCAAGGTGCTGAACTTAATGTTGTACAGTTAACACAAGAGAATATCTCTAATATAGCGCAAGCACCTGTCAACAATTTTTCAGATATTCGAACTTTGTTTAATAAAAAACAAGGTATTTATCGCTTGAACTATGGTGATGTCCTATCTATCCAACTTTGGGCATATCCAGAAATTACTCCGCCTATTCAAGATGCGACCAGTGTACGAACTGTAGGCTACCCGATTGATCCAAACGGGAATGTCCAACTTCCTTTAATTGGTTCTGTCAAAATTGCTGGAAAAACGCTTGCTGAAGCACATACATTCTTGCGTAGCCAATTTAGCAAGTATCTCAAGAATCCTGACGTGATTGTCCGCGTTCTGTCTTTTGAAGCAAAACGCTACTATGTCAACGGGCAAGTGCTTAAAAGTGGACAATACACCATCAATGATCTTCCAATCAGTCTCTATACTGCCCTAGGTCAAGCGGGCGGGATCGACACCAAGACTGGAGATACGACCAATATTCAACTCATCCGAAATGGTCAAACATATAATCTCAATACCATTCAGTTAGAAAAACAAGGCTTATCACTCCATAACCTACTGATCCAACCTGACGACACCATTTTCGTTAACACCAAACAAGACCAAAAACTATATGTCATGGGTGAGTCAAGTAAAAGCCAAGCGATTAGCTTAAGAGATCAAGGCATGTCTTTAAGTGATGTATTGGGTGAAAGTGAAGGTATTAATCCATATTCTGCAAGTGCAGCACGAATTTATGTAATGCGCACAGACTTAAAGTCCAAACAATCAACCATTTATCATTTAAACTTGAGTAGTCTGGGTAATTTGGCCTTAGCCAATCAATTCGACATGAAAAAGAACGATATTGTCTATATTGATGCAACAGGTTTAACGCGTTGGCAGCGTGTGATGAATCAAATTGTTCCGTTCTCAAGTGCTTTATATAGTTTTGATCAACTTGGAAAATAAGTCATGGGGATACAAAATATTTTAGTGGTTTGTGTTGGAAACATTTGTAGAAGTCCAATGGCGGAATATTTCCTCAAACAGGAAAATCCACAGCTCAATATTGACTCTGCAGGTCTATCCGCCATGGTGGGACATGGTGCCGATGACAAGGCTATTCATTGTATGGATCAATTTAAGATTGATATGCGTCAGCATGTCGCAAAACAGATCAATACCAGCCTCATTAAAGCTGCCGATTTGATTTTGGTGATGAGTAACAACCAAGCTCAACATATAGAAAAACAGTGGCCTTTTGCTAAAGGTAAAGTCTTTCGCCTAGGTCATTGGCAAAAACAAAATGTTGCTGACCCCTACCAGCATAATCAAGCTTTTTTTGATATAACCTGTAGCAATATTCAACGCTTTGTTGCTGATTGGAAATCACATTTTTAAATTATTACGATATTAAATTATGAATCAAAACTCTAGCACTAGCGAAGATACAATCGACTTAAAAGAGTTATTTTTTTCTCTGATTGCTCAGTGGAAACTCATTGCTCTTTGTATTATTTTCAGTTTAATTTGTGCATTACTTTATTTAAGAGTCACTCAACCCATTTATGCTACAGATGCGATGGTTCTCGTTGAAGACAGCAAAAGTGCTGCCTCAGCAGCACTATTAGGCGAGTTAAGCCAACTCTCAGGAGCGATGGGGCAAAAATCACCAGCCGATGCAGAAATTGAAGTTCTAAGATCTCGCATGGTTTTGGGACAAGTGATTCGAGATCTCAACCTTGATATTGAAATCAAGGCCCCAGAAGACTCCGCATTTAATCGTTTGATTTCAGAGAAAAAGTCAACAGTTGATTACACTCCAACTGAAGTGGTTTATCAAAATAAATCATCCGTAGTTCAAATTAAACAATTGAATGTCCCTGATTTCTATCTAGATGAACCCCTTCAACTAAAATTCAACGAATCAAACACATTTCAACTACTACATAAAGATGAAGTTGTTTTTGAAGGCAAAACCAATGTCAAGAATCAAGTGCCTAGTCCGTATGGCTTGTGGCAAGTGTATATTGTAAAAAATAACAATCTAGCCCCAGAACTTAAAATCACAAAATACGCTCTACCAACAGCAATGAAAAACCTAATGTTGAATTATGGTGTTGCTGAACGTGGAAAAATGACAGGTGTAGTCGGTTTAAGTTACCAAGGCACTGATAAAGCACACATTACCAAAGTTCTGAATCATATTCTGAGTGTCTATCACAAACAAAATATTGAAAGAAAGTCCCTAGAATCAACGCAAACACTTGCTTTCTTAGATAAACAATTACCTTTACTTAAGCAGCAACTCGAAGATTCTGAGATTAAGTTCAATAGATTCCGTGAAAAATACAACACCATTGATGTGACCCAAGAATCTGAACTGTTGCTGAAACAAAATATTGAGCTTGAACGCTTAATGATTGAGCTCAAGCAAAAACAAGCTGAACTTTCTGCAAAATATACCAATGATCACCCTTTAATGGCAGAAATTAATGCTCAGTTGAAAGAGTTGACTGGTAAAAAAGAACAGTTAAATCAAGCTTTGAAACAACTTCCAGAAACCCAGCGCTTATATTTACAGCTTTATCGCGATGTTAAAGTCAATGCAGAACAATACACTGCTCTGCTAAACAACTATCAACAGTTGAAAATTGCAAATGCAGGTGAGATTGGTAATGTACGTATTGTCGATACAGCCGTTAAGCCTTTTGAAAAAGTTAAGCCAAAGACACTTATCGTTCTAATTTTATCGCTCTTTGTCGGTGGTTTCCTTGGTACGCTGTTAGCATTATTACGCAATATGATGCGCTCAGGCATTAAAGACTCCGCTCAAATTGAAAATGAGCTGGATCTACCTGTGTATGCAACAGTCCCTCGTTCACCCGTGCAAGAAAGTCGCATCAATATTTTGAAGAAGAAAAAGAATATTCCTATTTTGGCTGTTAAAAACAGTGATGATATTGCGATTGAAAGCTTACGTAGTATGCGTACCGCCATTCATTTTGCTTTAAGTTCTGCAAAAAATAACCTGATTATGATTTCAGGCCCAGCACCAGAAGTCGGGAAATCTTTTATTTCGACCAACTTAGCCACAATTTTGGCGCAAAGCGATAAACGTGTTTTGATTGTAGATGCTGACTTACGTCGTGGATATTTACATAAGTACTTTAACTACGACACTCAACCAGGTCTCACTGAATTACTCAATGGCCAACACAGCTTAGAGACAGTGATTCGAAATACTGAAGTACCTGGCTTAAGCGTCATCTCCAGAGGTAAAAGTCCAGCCAATCCATCTGAACTCTTAAGCTCGGCTCAGTTTAAGAACGTCTTGGCACAACTGTCTGAAAAGTTCGATCATGTGATCATCGACACACCACCAGTACTGGCTGTAACGGATGGGATTATTATTTCTCAATATACAGGCGTTAATTTAGTGATTGCGCGTTATGCGAAAACACAAATGAAAGAGCTTGAGTTAACCATCAATCGCTTTGAACAAGCAGGTGTTAAAGTCAATGGCTTCATTCTGAATGACATTCAACGTACAGCTGGTTCAGGTTATGGCTACAATTATGCTTATGCTTATAAAGCCAATAAAGAATCAGACTAAAGACAGCTATTAGCCGATAAAAAGCCAGAATGACAGTTCTGGCTTTTTATTTTGTATGACAAACGTTTATATATTCAAATCCTTATAGTTTTTTTAAGGACTTCGGCATATATTAATTTGGAAATGTACTCTAGGTACAAAACACGTGATTCATGAAGTCTGCTAAGATGCTGAAAACTTTTTGAATGTAATAGAATTAGGAAAAATTTCACATGAGTAAAGCCTTACCGATTGCTGTAGCTGTTCTTCTAGGCGGTGCTGCACTTGTTCCCGTTTATTATGCATCTCAACACCCTGCTTCGGCTGAAGCGCAAGTTTCAAAAAATGCATCTGCCGTAGAAAAAATTAGCTATGCACTAGGCTATGAAGTTGCTCATCAAACCCCACCAGAACTCGACATTAACAGTTTTGTCACTGGTGTTCGCGCAGGTCATGCACGTAGCCAACCCGCGTATACAGAAGAAGAATTAAAACAAGCCTATGAACAGTTCCAACAAGAAATGCAACAAAAACAGGCTAATGTTGCTCAACAAGCACAGACCACTAGCGATAATTTCTTAACTGAAAATGCAAAAAAACCTGGGGTGAAAACTACAGCTTCGGGCTTACAGTACAAAATCACGCAAGAAGGTACAGGCAAGCAACCCACTGCCAGCTCTGTCGTGACCGTACATTACAAAGGCCAACTGGTCGACGGTAAAGTCTTTGACAGCTCAATTGAGCGTGGCGAGCCAATTGAGTTCCCATTGAATCAAGTCATTCCAGGTTGGACTGAAGGTTTACAACTGATGAAAGAAGGTGGCAAAGCGACCCTCTATATCCCGTCCAACTTAGGTTATGGTCCACAAGGGGTACCCGGTATGATCCCAGCCAACAGCACACTTATTTTTGATGTAGAACTGATCAAAGTAAAATAACAATGCCAACTCAAGGAGAGCTTTTGCTCTCCTGTTTTTATTGAGAACAATTTATGAAAATTCAAACAACATTACTCTGTGGCTTGTTCCTTTCAACTCCTCTTTTCGCGGCGCCTATCACCAATAAAAATAGTGTTCATCAACAGGTCGGTTATAGCTTTGGTTATTTGATGGGTCGCAGTAATGCAGAGTCTATTCAAGATTTAGATATAGATGCTTTTGTCCAAGGGTTACGAGAAGCATCTAAAGGCCAAACTGCCTCATTAAGTGATGAAGATATGGCGCGTGTACTCACCCAATATAAGCGTCAAGCCGAAGCGAAACAATTATTAGAAGTCAAACAATTGGCAGACAAAAATGCCAAAATTGGTGCAGCATTTTTAGCTGAGAATGCAAAAAAACCTGAGGTGAAAACTACAGCTTCAGGCCTGCAATATATGGTTTTACAACAAGGTCAAGGCAAGTCACCCAAGGCCAACAGTCGAGTCAAAGTCCATTATGAAGGACGTTTGATTGATCAAACGGTTTTTGACAGTTCGATTGCACGCCAACAGCCTGCAGAATTCCAAGTCAGCCAAGTCATTCAAGGTTGGACTGAAGGTTTGCAACTGATGAAAGAAGGAGCGAAATACCGTTTCTTTATTCCATCTAAACTGGGTTATGGTCAAATTGGTTCAGGTGATGTGATTGAACCGAACAGCACACTGATTTTTGATGTGGAACTGATTGCAGTATTGCCAAACTAAGGCAGTTAGGCAAAATAATTCTAGAGATAAAATAAAAAGCCTGACATGTGATCAGGCTTTTTATTGATTACGCTTTTTATGAATTACAATCTATTCTCAAATCAAGCAGTGCTTTTTGTTTTATGCTTCATGCTTTAAATGGCGTGGTCTAAAACCCGTAATGAATAAACCAATGGCATAAGCCACCGCACCGACCACACACAGCCCAACCACTTCAGCAACGCGAATCCACTGTGACATTTCGCCATTATACCAAGTCAGTCCGTACCACAATGCCGCAATCATCACGGCGTTAGAAATACCAAACTGAATAAACAGTTTTTTCCAGTGAGCACCAAAACGGAAAATATCACGCTTATGTAGATAGAAATACAACATTCCTGCATTTACAAGTGCAGACCCAGAAGACGCTAAAGCCAGTGCCATATGCTCTGCATGCCAGTCAATCAATTTAAAGAAACCAATAAACACTACGTTTAAAATCGCATTCGCAGCAACGGCCATTAGCCCCACACGAACAGGAGTCTTGGTGTCTTGTTGTGCATAAAACCCAGGTGCAAAGACTTTAATCAACATGAATGAAATCACCCCGGCGCTCATACACTGCAACGCTAAAGCCGTCATTTGAGTATCTTCAAGGGTAAATTGTCCGCGTTGGAATAGGGCCTGAATAATAGGGGTCGATAACATAAACAGTGCAATACTGGCAGGCACGCCAACCAAAACAATCACCTTTGCAGCCCAATCCATCATGCCACGAAACTTCGACATATCTTGCTCTGCATGACGGGTCGACAATGCCGGTAAAATTACCGTACCAATCGCCACCCCAATCAAGCCCAAAGGCAATTCAGTCATGCGTTCTGCACTATATAACCAAGACACAGAACCATCTTGCATAAACGAAGCCCAAATGGTGTTTAGAAGTAAGTTAATTTGCGTAACAGAAACACCAAATAGTGCAGGCAACATCAATTTCATGATGCGATCCACACCTTCATGTTTAAAATCGACTTTCGGCGGAATCAGTAATTTTTTATGCCAAAGTTCAGGAATTTGGATCGCTAATTGCAATACACCCGCAGCAATCACTGCCCAACCGAGTGCCATAATCGGCTCCGCCATATACGGCGTCAACCACCATGCTCCTGCAATCATCGCAACATTCAGCAATACTGGTGAAAATGCGGGTGAAGCAAAGGAACCATAACTATTTAGAATACTGCTGGCAAAGGCTGTCAGCGACATAAACAATAAATAAGGAATAGTGAGGCGGAACATCGAAACTGCAAGATCAAACTTCTCAGGGTCAGCATGGAAGCCCGGTGCATAAATATACAATACGGCAGGCGCCGCGACCATAGCCAAGAAAGTCAGAACTGTCATGATCGTCATCAAGCAACCAAAGACACGGCTAATCAGGATTTGAACTTCCGCATGGGTACGCCCAGTTTTATATTCGGTCAGTACTGGAATAAACGCCTGTGAGAATGCCCCTTCAGCAAACAGCCGACGGAAGAAGTTCGGTATACGAAAGGCCACCACAAAGGTATCGAAATCTTTACCTGCACCAAAGACATTCAGTAAAACAATGTCTCGTACCAAACCCAAGACCCGAGAAAGCATGGTCATTGCACTTACAATTACGGTTGACCGCCACAGCGCCATCGTATCCACCTAGTTTTTCATTTGCCGCTATTGTAATGAAACTTCAACGAATATTTGATTGTTTAATGTTGTTGTCTGCACTCAATTTATTGACTTTTTAACTGCTGCAAACGACTTCTATATTTGTACCAATCGAAAAATGGGCCAGGATCCGTTTTTCGACCTGGAGCAATATCGGAATGCCCCGCCAAATGCTGTTGAATTTGAGGATAGGTTTGCTGTAAGCAGGCAGTCACATGTACCAATGCTTCATATTGGGCATCTTCAAAAGGCAAGTCATCACTGCCCTCAAGCTCAATGCCAATCGAATAATCATTGCACTCTTTTTTGCCCAAATAACTCGAACGCCCTGCATGCCATGCACGGTCATGAAAGTTAACAAATTGTAAGACTTCCCCGCCTCTTAAAATCAGTAAATGTGCTGAGACTTGCATGCCTTGAATGGTTTGAAAATATGGATGTACTGACCAATCCAATTGATTTTGAAAAAATTGTTCAATATAGCCACCACCAAACTGTGAGGGGGGCAAACTGATATTATGAATGACAATCAGTTGAATATCAGCATCTGCAGGACGTGCGTTAAAATTAGGCGATGGGATTTGTCTCGCACCTTGTAATATGCCATTATGGATTGTAAATTGTTGCATTCTGAGCCTAATCTACTCATAGTTTTTATGCTTCTTATATAGCACAACTCATACTAACAACGTAATTGTAGTCTATAAGAGTCAGCTAAAACTCTTGCATCCGAAAGAGCATTATGTGGAATTTCAGAACTAAAGCACATCTCTCCAGTCCATAGCTCCATAGTCAAAGGTGGTGTTCGTATTGCTCGTCCTTCGCTAATAATAAGACTACGCGTAAATAATGATAAATCTTCTGCCCAATCTGCAACCACATGAATTTTTAAATATTCATTCAAAAATAAAGCTAATTTATTTTGAAACTCTATTAAAGAAATAGGTGTTTTAACCAGTTTAGGAATGACATTTTCAGCAACCCAAGGCTCTGGATGAGTGCAAGTTAAAACTTCATAAAAAGAGTGCCCATCTCCGTCTACAAGTGCCATTGAAATGAGCTCACCACCAAAACCATTGAATTCACAGTCTAAAAATAGGTTCATCTTATTTACTTTATTTATTGAAATTATCATAAAGATAGACCCTAAACATAAGTTAAGGGTCTAATATTTATTTACCTAAAGATTCAGCATCTCTTTTAGCTCTCTTAGATGAAATTCATTTTTGCTTCCATGTTTTTTATTAAATTATAAATAACCAGTCATATCATAAACATGGCTATACTAAGATTAAAAATTATGATTACACAATATTTTGTTTTCTTGCAGCTTCTAATGCAACTTGCACATCTTGAAGGCTAAAAACGACTGATAAATTTTCAGGATTAAATGGCTCGTCCTCTGAAACTCCATCCCTATGAAATTTACCATGATAGCCATTAAATTTTTTGGATTCATTTTCCGTAAGATCAATCTGATAATTAGGTTGTTTACCTATTCCTCTTTGACCAAAGCGTACAATATTGCTACTCAGACGTTGCATGTTATTTAAAACATTCGTAAGAAATTCAACTCCTAATGTATCAATACCGCGCCCCCACACCACACTATTATTACTCATTATTTCGTCTCCTATTTATGGAATACTGCTTTATTGGATATAAGATCATACTAATACAAGACCCAACATAGAACGTAATATATAGTACTATGATTAATCATGCAACACTTATTAGCCTTGTATAATTCTTCTATTTATTCTCCCCAATCTCTCGATATAATGTAGCAGCATAGAAAATTCTACTATTTGTGACGACTCTCATATTCTTTGAATGCAATTGATAGCCCTCTGATTCCATTACTTGCCTAACCATCGCACCCAACATTTGTTTTGTACGATCATAAATTTTTCCATCTATCTTCAAGTTTTCCATTTGCTCTTTTGTTTGCATTAGACCTGAGCGTAGCAAATCTTTTTCAATTCCTAATAAGGCAGGCTTGTTCAAATCACTGGCTGTTTTCATTTGAATAATCGATTTCTCTGTATTCAAAAATTGCCATAATTTTTGTCCTTGTTCTGTGCGATACAACTCAACAAAATTTTTACTATTAAATTCAGCCATAACTTTCTCTATATGCGAATAAGAATAACATTATAGCAAGCAAATTAAAGTACTACATAAATGCATCTATATATTTCAAATATACTTTCACACTAATAATCGAGATGAAATACTTATTTTTTCTGAGGAGGGTGCTAATATATTGCGCAATTTTCATGGCTTCTATAAAGATACGGACAATCGGATGAGCATATCGCAGCAACTGCTTGAACAATCTATTCAACTGAATATTCAACAGGCATTACAAGAAGACATCGGTGATGGCGACATTACGGCACTTTTGACGCCTGAAGATGAGCAAGCAACTGCGACCATTATTAGCCGTGAAGACATGATTCTTGCAGGTCAACCTTGGGTCAATGCATTAATTGCAGCTTTTGATTCGAGTGTACAAATCACATGGCTAAAAAACGATGGCGATCTGGTGCTTGCCAATGAAACCATTTTTAAACTGGCAGGTTCAGCACGTAGCTTACTTACGGTTGAACGCCCTGCACTCAACTTTGTACAAACCCTGTCTGCGGTAGCAACCAAAACGGCTGAATATGTCAAACAGTTAGACGGCTTAAATACCAAGTTGCTAGATACCCGTAAAACGCTACCGGGTCTGCGCATTGCACAAAAATATGCGGTCGCGATCGGCGGGGGGCAAAACCATCGTTTAGGCCTATTCGATGCTTTTTTAATAAAAGAAAATCATATCATGGCAGCTGGTGGCATTGCTCAGGCGATTGCCAAAGCGCATCAAATTGCCCCGGGCAAACCTGTCGAAGTCGAAGTCGAAACATGGGCTGAATTAGACCAAGCATTAGAAGCCCAAGCGGATATCGTAATGTTAGACAACTTTAGCCAGCAACAAATGATTGATGCGGTCAAGCATGTCGCAGGACGTTGTAAATTGGAAGCGTCAGGCAACATCACCATTGACAACTTACGTGAAGTGGCAACCACAGGCGTGGATTATATTTCGATGGGTGTGTTGACCAAAGATGTCAAAGCCGTCGATCTTTCCATGCGTTTTAATGCTTAATTTGAAAAGATTGCATTTAGTCAACACGCCATAAAAAAACGCACTAGATAGTGCGTTTTTTTGCGTGAAAACTTACCAGCCCAGCGCTTGCTGTTGTTTTTTCACCAATTCTTGAATGCCCTTTTCGGCCATTTCTAACATGGCATTGCACTGTACACGGGTAAATGGTTTATCTTCCGCTGTACCTTGAATCTCAATAAACTCACCTGCTTGGGTCATCACCACGTTTAAATCTGTTTGGCAGTTTGAGTCTTCTTCATAGCACAAGTCTAAAAGCACTTCGTCTTGGAAAATACCGACTGAAATGGCAGCAACCAAACCTTTGAGTGGATCCTGCTTAATTTTCTTTTTCTCAAGCAGCGTATTCATCGCATCAATAAGGGCCACCGCAGCACCAGTGATCGCAGCAGTCCGCGTACCACCATCTGCTTGAATCACATCACAGTCAATGGTAATCGTATTTTCACCGAGTTTCTTTAAATCCACCATGGCACGTAAACTACGACCAATCAAACGTTGAATTTCTTGAGTACGACCACTTTGCTTACCACGTGCCGCCTCACGGTCACTACGGGTATGGGTTGAACGTGGCAACATGCCATATTCTGCTGTTACCCAACCTTGACCTTTACCTTTTAAAAAACGCGGAACTGAGTTATCAATGCTCGCAGTACAAAGAACTTTGGTATGACCAAACTCAACCAATACCGAACCTTCTGCATAACGTGTATAGTTACGCGTAATAGTAACATCACGTAATTGATCTAATGCTCGTTGGTCGATACGCATAATACGTCCTTCATCTGACTAAGTTGATTGGCGCATAGTATAGCAGAAGCAAAGCCAAAGCATTTGCTCCACAAGCTCGCTTTTGTAATTGATCGCTAACCTCACTTTAGATCTTGATTCTTTGTTAAACTAAAAGACAAATGAGCTTGAGGCCACATCTATGTCGATTCGTGAAGAGCGCAAACAACAAAGTCGCCAAGCATTGCTCAATGCAGCCTTACAGCTCAGCACCTCTGGTCGCTCCTTTAGTCAGATCAGTCTCCGTGAAGTTACCCGTCAAGTCGGTTTAGTGCCAACCGCCTTTTATCGACACTTTAGTGATTTGGATGAACTAGGGCTTGAACTGGTCGACCAAGCTGCCTTACATATCAAAAATGTGCTGACCCAATTAGGCCAAAGCTATGTTTACCGCCCACATGCAACCATTGAGCACAGCCTCGATTTATTCTTTGATGCCGTTGAGCAACACCCCGAACAATGGATCTTTCTCATCGGCGAGCGTTGGGGAGGCTCAACATTGGTTCGTAAAGCCATCGAACGAGAGATCACGTTTTTAATCGACGACTTTGCCTATGCTCTCACCCGTATTGAAAGTATGCAGCATATCCGCGATTCAAAAGACCTTAACGTTTTAGCCAATATTCTAATGAATGCCTCTTTTAACTGGGCCATGCGTTGGATTGGTTTTAGCCGAGATGTACCATCAATACAATTACAACAGCAACAACATGACTTTAAAATGCAAACAGTGGTACAGATTCAACTCATGTTTCGTGGTATTTCCAATTGGCATCGACCAACAATACAAACAGAACAAGCCAACCCGACACTGCATTAAACTCCAGCTAGAATGATGTTTTAATACATTACAAATTTTTTAACACTGTTTGCTCAAACTTAGACGCTTTTTCACTATCATAGAGCCAGTTTTTTCATCTGTACCTCTTATGCGTTTTTTTCTTTTTTTAGCTGCCAGTGTATGTATGGCCTTAGCATGGCTTTTGCCCATTCATTATCGACCATGGGTCACTTATACAGGTGAGCTGTTTGCCTTTTTGTCATTATTTACACTTTCCGCACTGTTTCTAAAAGAAAAAGTTTTATTCCCCAAGATCACACTACCTCTATTGCTCTTAAGCCTTGTACCCTTTATACAGTACGGCTTTGGTGAGCTGTTCTTTTTCAGCAAAGCGTTGATGTGTGGCCTATACATTTTTGCCTTTTGGCTCAGTATTGTTTTAGGTTTTAACCTCAGTCAAAGACCGCTCGCGCGTGAACAATTGTTTGCTGGTTTAAGTACGGTTTTTTGGTTGGTTGGTGTGGTCACTGCTCTGATTGCCATCTGCCAATGGCTCAATATTGAACAGAAAATACCGGGGATGACCATATTAAAAGGTGATCGCCCGTATGCCAACTTCGCTCAGCCGAATAATATGGCAAGCTTCTTAATTCTGTCCTTACTGGGTACTCTTTACTTATTTGAGAAGAAAAAATTCAATACTCTTCTTCTCTGCACCAGTGCCGTACTGATGTTGTTTGCTGTCGCACTGAGTCAATCTCGCACATCATGGGTCGCGAGTATTTGTGTACTACTGTATTTACTCTATCAACAATACAAAGGCACACTACAACTCAAATGGTATAGTGCTCTTGCATGGTTTGTGCTCTTTGTTTCTTTAATTGTGTTAACTCCTCAGCTCAACCAGTTGTTGGCTCAACTTTCTAATGTTGATGTCACACAAACTCGCGATGTCGTTGCTCGAGCAACCAAGGGGGATATGTCACGTCTTGCCATTTGGCAGCAAATGCTACATGCAATCGCAGAACGCCCTTGGTTTGGCTATGGTTGGCATCAAACCAGTGTCGCTTACACATTGATTAGTGATCAGTTCCAAGGTCCAGTTTGGGTGAAAAGTGCGCACAACTTCATTCTCGACTTCATTTTATGGAATGGTCTACTGATTGCAGTTCCATTTTTTGCTTACATAAGCTATTGGGGTTATCAACTACAAAAGCATGCAACTTCATCCGAATCTGTGGTGGGTTTGCTCATGGTAGGGGCTGTACTCATTCATGCGATGCTCGAATTTCCTTTATTCTATGCCTATTTCTTGTTGCCGCTCGGCTTTATTCTCGGGATTATTCAAGCCCAGCAAAAAGTAAAAACATGGACCGTAGCAAGTTATGTTATGCCAGTGGTATTTACAGTCTGTGTGATCTTGGTCGGACTCATTATCCGTGATTATGAACTGATGGTGCCGAAGCTGAATCAAGCCTCTCGCTATGAAAAAACACCTGAAAAATTCACCAATCACGATCAAATTTTACTGCTGTCTGAGTTTAACCGTCGTATCGAATGGATTCAGTTAAATCCGTATAGTAAAGTCAGCCCTGAGCAAATTCGGGACTATGAGGAAATGGTGTTGAACTACCCGATTCCTTATGATTTAACCAAGTTTGCTAAACTCTTGGCTTTCAATGGCTATGAGGCTGAGGCTCGTCACCAACTTTGGCGCTTAAAAACTTTAAGAAAAATTGATCTGCGTTATGAGGATTTATTACAGCCTACATCAAGTGTGCAATAAATTTTGTCACCCCATAAAAAAAGCCTGCATCAGCAGGCTTTTTTTATGGGGCGAGCTATACGCTCATTATTTTGCCGCACGTTCTTTTTCGATGAGATATTCTACAACTTGCACAACTTTCTCATTTTCGCCTTGAACAATGTACTTACCATTGACTGTGACCGCAGGGACACCACTCAGTTGATAACGTTTCGCTAAATCTTGCGCTTGAGCAATTTTTGAAGTGATCGCAAAAGACTTATACGTACTGTTAAATTTCGCTTCAGGAATACCAAATTGAGTATAGAACTTAGCTAAAGCAGGTTGTTCTAAAATTGGTTGGTTTTGATCATGAATCGCATGGAATAACATAAGGTGTGTCTTCTTGCGCACACCTAAAGCTTCAGACACATAATAAGCTCGAGCACCCTGCTCCCAAAGTGGATTCATCGCTGCTGGTGTACGTACAAAACGTACATCTTTAGGTAATTTCTTTAACCAAGTCTGCATATGCGGTTCAAGTTTAAAGCAGTGTGGGCAGCCATACCAGAAGAACTCACGCACTTCAATTTTTCCAGGTACTTCGACCTGTACTGGCGTTGGTACCACAGTATAGTCCTGACCTGCTACAAAGTTTGCAGCCAAAGCACTACCAGAAATAGCGAAAACAGCGGTTGCTAGTCCACTCAAAAGGAGTTTTTTCATTGAACTTATTGTCCTCAAAATCATTATGATAAGTTTATGCAAATACTATAAATCAAATATGCCAAATTCGTTTTCATTCTGTGAACTTTTTTCAGGCTTTTATCGCTTTTTCCAGAATAAACGCTACACTAAGCCCTATTGAATTTTTTTAAATATTACAACCTGATTGAGGTGACGATGATGTCGCAACTGAATGTTGATCCACAAGAAATTGCCAAATTTGAAGCATTTGCTGCCATATGGTGGGATCAGCACTCGGAGTTCCGTCCTTTACATATGATCAATCCATTACGCTTAAACTGGATTGATGAGCATGCTGGTGGACTCAGTGGGAAAAAAGTCCTTGATGTCGGCTGTGGTGGCGGCATTTTGGCTGAAAGTATGGCACGTCGTGGTGCAGATGTTCTTGGTATTGATATGGGCGAAGCCCCACTGAATGTGGCGCGTTTACATGCAGAGCAAGAAGGTGTTAAGCATATCGAGTATCGCCAAGTTCCAGTTGAACAGCTCGCAGAAGAACACGCAGGACAATACGATGTCGTGACCTGCATGGAAATGCTGGAACACGTACCTAATCCAGCTTCAATCATTGAAGCCTGCCATAAACTGGTGAAACCAGGCGGTCATGTGTTCTTTTCAACCATCAACCGTAATCCTAAAGCCTATCTGTTTGCCATTATTGGTGCTGAATATGTACTGCGTATGTTAGCGAGAGGCACCCATGATTATCATAAATTCATTAAACCATCAGAGCTTGCACATGATATTCGCGGTGCTGGACTCAAACTAAAAGACATGACGGGTTTACATTACAATCCATTGACCAAACGCTATTGGTTAGCGCCGAATGTCGACGTCAACTATATGGTCTACACTGTCAAAGAAGGTGCTGCATGAAAGCCGTCTTATTCGACCTTGACGGCACACTGATCGACACGGCTGCCGACTTTATTCGCATTATTCAAAACATGTGCCGTGAAAAAGGTGTTGCTGTGGTCGATGCAAACCTGATCCGTAGCCAAGTCTCTGAAGGCGCACGGGCTATGGTGAAATTGGTTTATCCCGAACTGGAAGTCGAAGACCCAATTTTTCTGGCACATCGTCAGCGTTTTTTAGACACCTATGGGGCAGATATTGCGGTAGATACCAACCTATTTACTGGCATGTATCCGCTACTTGAAAAACTTGAAAACCAAGAAATTCCATGGGGCATTGTCACCAATAAACCACGTTGGCTCAGTGAAGCATTATTAGACGCGCTGGATTTGACAAAACGCTGCGCTGTTTTGGTCTGCCCAGAGGATGTCAGCAAAACCAAGCCTGATCCTGAACCGATGTATTTGGCAGCCCAACAGATTGCAATTGCACCTGAAAACTGTATTTACGTCGGGGATCATCCACGTGATATAGATGCAGGTCGTAACGCGCAGATGTATACCATTTTGGCCGCTTATGGTTATTTACCATTCGCGCACAAAGATGACTTAACAGCTTGGCAAGCAGATTGTATAGTGAAGAATGTAGCTGAATTAGATGAGGTCATTCAGTCCCTGATCAACCAGACATCAAAAGCAAGCTCACTGACTTGATCACAATTAAAAAATCACAATAACGAGGAGGTAATGATGAAATATTCAGAATATCAACCTCGCCCCGATCTACTCAAAGATCGTATCATCTTAATTACAGGTGCGGGCGATGGTATTGGTCGTGCTGCTGCATTAAGTTATGCCCTACACGGCGCAACCGTGGTGCTGCATGGGCGTACCTTAAATAAGCTCGAAGTCATTTATGATGAAATTGAAGGCTTAGGTGCGCCGCAACCTGCAATTCTACCCTTGCAGCTATCAAGTGCCTCTCCTCGTGACTATGAATTATTGGTCGACACCCTAGAACGTCAGTTTGGGCGCTTAGATGGTATTTTGCATAATGCAGGTATTTTAGGTGAGCGTACTGAACTGGAAAATTATCCTGTCGATGTTTGGGATGACGTCATGGCCGTCAACTTACGTGCGCCATTCGTTATGACTCAAGAATTAATGCCCCTCCTGAAAAAATCTGAGCATGCCTCTGTGGTTTTTGCCAGCTCAGGTGTCGGGCGGGAAACGCGTGAACGTTGGGGCGCATATTCCGTGTCTAAGATCGCGATTGAAGCGGTCAGTCAACTGTTCGCCAAAGAAAATACCGCACCGAATATCCGATTTAACTGTATCAATCCGGGGGCGACCCGCACAGCGATGCGTGCCAAAGCCTATCCTGATGAAGATCCAAAAACATTGCCGACACCTGAAAATATCATGCCTGCCTATCTGTACCTGATGGGTGATGACAGTTTGCATATGAATGGTCAGAGTATTGATGCACAGGACTAAAATGAATCATAAAAAAGGAAGCTGCGGCTTCCTTTTTTATGCATCAAACTTTGGCTTTGTGCTCATATAGAATGTTTTAGACTTTGGCAGTGCTTGTCTTTTCCCAATTTTTGCGGATACTGATGTCCAATTCTATTTGCTAAGAGCATACCATGACGGACTTGAGCAACATCACCGTACAACCCACTGAAGATGGGATGGTGAGTCTATTGATTGACCAACAACCGATTTCAGAAAAATATGGAATGAAGTTTGAAGCCAGTATTGTCAAAGAACTGCAAGCACTGGAAAATGGTGCGACTCTGAAACTCTTTGATCAGTTTGTTTTTTCTCATACCGACTTAAACTTTGAACATAGCTACCACTATGTCACCGTGATTGCAAAAAACGACGACCAATATCAAACGAAGAAAAATTTTGTTTATAGGATTAAAATTGAAGGTCAGCCCGACATTGAGCATGCCATTCGTAAAAATGGTGAAGCAATGACCACAGCAGATGTACGTGAATTTATCCAAGCCCATGTGCAGAAATCATTAAGCGATTATACCGACCTCAACTACGCTTATTAGACCGAATCAGCCAAGTTGAAACATCAGCTTGGCTAACTGGGCATTAAAATCGTATTTTTAAATCATTTTAATAAAAATATTCGGTTTTATAGATGAACATTTCATGCTTATCATTCTGATTCATCAAGAACTTAAAATCAGGGCTCAGCATGACTGATGTACAACGTAAACATGACACCATTCGTCATATCCACAATCTACAACTGCCTGAAAGCTTAATTTCGGCTTTGGATGATACAGTTCAAGCCGAATCCGTTGTAAACGCGATTTTTTCATTGCAAAATCTGACCAAGCAATGGTATTAAATAATCGCCTTTGCTTTCTTTAACAAGGTCAAGCGATGCAATACCACAATGCAGAAAAACAGAAATATTTGACCAATTGCTTTAGACTTTGAATCAATTGGTGATTTAATTAACGGTCAAAATTAGGCATAATCTTCTTAATATCTCTGCATTTGTTAATAAATGCCCAATTTATCTTCACAGTTTCTCTGCATTTTTTTCGTACATTATAGGAAAGAGTGAAATTACCCTAATGAGGATTGAACATGAAAAAGATTTTGACAGTATTGGCAATCTCTTTCAGTGCTTTGATGGCAAGTAGTCTCAGTACTGCTGCCCCTCAGTTTGACAACGACCATCCACGCTTTGGTAATGAATCACGTGGTCGAGACTTTCGTGGTTCAGATGACGATGATCAACAAGACCGTCGACGTATGCGTGAAGAACGGGGTGTCAAACGTTTGCAACAGCATAAATGGCAACAAGGTTATGTGATGCCACAGCATTACCGTGGTAATGGCTATAAGGTCGAATACAAAGAGCATAATCTCCCTAAACCAAACCGTAACCAACAATGGTACAAAATTAATAATGACTACATCTTAGTCGATGCAGATAGCAACAATATTTTGCGTATCATGGGACTTTAATCTCCTTGTTGATCTTGCACCGCAAATCCACTATTTAAACCTGAATCATCATATTTTTATTCGCTTTCACACAATTTTAGACTAGGGTCTAGAGATGATAGTGAAGCGGAGTATAAAAGATGTTTTTCAGGTTTTTTATGTCTAAAACCCTGTAATGGACAATATTTCAAAGAAATAACAATCTCCTCAGTCTCTTCATACATTTCACAATTCACCTAAATAGCCCTCACGCTTTCTCTAGAGTTGTTCGCTAATTTTGAATCATCGAAACAAGATAAATACTGGATGAAAGCAATGAAAAAAATTCTGACTGTAATCACCCTCTCTTTAGGTGCACTCATAACAACATCTGCCATGGCAGCACCTCAGGATTATAATCGCTCTCATGATCATGACTCGCGTTGGGATCAACGTAATGATCACCGCTCTAATACAAACGACCGCTATAAAAACAGCCGTGTCAACCCGAGCCGAGACTGGCGCTCAGGTCAATATCTTCCCCGAAGTTATGATTCATCACGTTATCATGTCAGTAACCGCGAAGCGCGTCGCCTACCCAACACAGGGCGTTACCAACAGTGGTACAAGATCAATGGCGACTATGTCCTCGTCAATGAGCGTAATAACCGTATTCTCCGCATTATTAACTAATCAGCCATTCATTTCGGCAAGCCAATCAAACACCTGATCTTTGCATCAGGTGTTTTTTAATTTAAGACTTCCTCTTCTGCAATTTTTGATTAAAATCATGCTAAGCAGTTCATTTTGAGACAGGCATGCACGCAAATTCCATCGAAACACATCACAGTACAACTTTGCAGTATGTGCATTGGTTTCGACATTCTGCGCCTTATATCAATGCTCACCGCAATAAAACCTTTGTAATCATGTTTGATGGTGAAGCCGTTCAGCATGATAACTTTCAACATATTATTCACGATATTGCCTTACTGCATTCACTCGGGATTCGTCTGATCTTGGTGCATGGCGCACGTCCGCAAATCAACCACAATCTAAAACAAAGCCAGCTACAGACACCATTTCATCAACATCGCCGCGTGACCACGCGAGAATCCCTAAGTTGCGTGATGAACGCGGTAGGCTCAATTCGTTTGCAAATTGAAGCCTTACTGTCGATGGGGTTGGCCAACTCACCGATGTATGGTGCACGCATTGATGTAGTTTCAGGGAATTTTGTTACAGCCAAGCCCTATGGCATTCGCGATGGGGTCGATTTTCAGTTAACAGGTGAAGTCCGTACGGTCGATACCGATGCCATTCAACGCCATTTGGATAACCACAATATTGTGCTACTCGGGCCAACTGGCTACTCCACCACAGGCGAAGTATTCAACCTGCTAGCAGAAGAAGTGGCAACCCGTACGGCGATTCATCTTAAAGCAGACAAGTTAATTTTCTTGGGCAAGCAACATGGTCTGCTCAATGAACATAGTCAGTTGCAACGCGAAATTTCTCCACACAAACTCGATGCACAAATTGAGAAATATCAAGACTCTAATCCAGACATTGCCTTACATTTACGTGGTGCCAAAAAGGCCTCGACGCATGGCGTACATCGGGTCCATCTCATTTCCTATGCTTATGATGGTGCCTTGGTTGAAGAGCTCTTCACGCGGGATGGCTCAGGCACCATGATTACCGATGCCCATTATGAAGAAGTCCGTATGGCCAACATTCAGGATGTCGGCGGGCTGATTAACCTATTACGTCCGCTTGAAGAAGAAGGTATCTTGGTGTATCGCTCACGTGAACGTCTCGAAAACGAAATTGGTCAATTTGCCGTGATTGAACGTGATGGCATGATCTTGGCCTGTGCTGCCCTCTACCCACTACCAGCGGCGGAAGGTGAAATACACAGTGCTGAAATTGCGTGTGTTGCAGTCGATCCGAGTTATCGCAAATCTAATCGCGGCAGCCAAATTTTGCATTATCTCGAAGGTAAAGCCCGCAGTATGGGGATTCAGCAGTTGTTTGTACTGACCACACGTACTGCACATTGGTTCTTAGAACATGGCTTTGAAACCGCCAATGTCGATGAACTTCCCAATGCCCGCCAAGCCTTATACAACTATCAGCGCAACTCACTGGTCTTTAAAAAGCCACTTTAAGTGGCTTTTGCAGGATTATGGATATCTTTATTTCTCATATCTTTATCGAGAAAATACCACCCCAATCGCTCAAGTCCATATAGCGTGAAAGACTAAGCTTATTCAAAAAATAAAAATGCATTTTAAATAATAAATATCAATAAGTTAATCTTAATAAATTTTATATTTTATGTTTTTTATATTGCTCATTTTCACATAAGTTTTGCACTTTTGTTTTTATCTTTTTTTTTCATGTCTAAAGCCTGATTTCTTATTTTTTCTGAAAAGAAAAGCCCTTTAGCGTATGTGTTCACCAACTCACCACTTTATTTATTTGGAGTTAAGAAACACATGAGCACCTCTCAAGCAAAGTTCTGGATCAAAACAAGCGTTCTTGCTGCAACAGTCGCGGGTGCCATGATGTTATCTGGATGTGGAAAAAAAGAGACTGAAACCGTCACACTGAATATTGGCTTTCAAAAATATGGCATTTTGCCAATCGTCAAAGAGCGAGGCACTTTAGAAACGGCGCTTAAAGCACAAAATGTCCAAGTCAAATGGGTTGAGTTTCCCGCAGGTCCACAGCTCCTCGAAGGTTTAAATGTCGGCAGTGTGGTCTTTGGTGAAGCAGGTGAAGCCCCTCCAATTTTCGCTCAAGCCGCGAACGCTAACTTGGTTTATATTGCCAACCAACCAGCAGCACCCAAAGCAGAAGCACTGATCGTACAAAAAGATTCGAAAATTCAAAGCATTCAAGACCTAAAAGGTAAACGAATTGCACTCAACAAAGGTTCAAATGTGCATTACCTGCTACTTAAAGTATTAGAAGCGAATAACCTCAAACTTTCTGATATTGAAGCAGTGTATCTACCCCCATCAGATGCACGTGCTGCGTTTGAACGAGGTGCAGTCGATGCATGGGTCATTTGGGATCCCTTCTTTGCGGCCGCTGAACATCAAATTTCGGCGCGTGTGATTGCTACTGGAGAAAACTTGGTGAGTAATCATCAGTTCTATTTGGCCGATCGTAAGTTTGCGGAAGCTCACCCCGAAGTCTTAAAAACAGTCGTGAAAGAATTAAATACCACAACACAGTGGGTTAAACAAAATCAACAACAAGCTGCCCAATTGCTAGAAAAACCAACGGGCTTGTCTTTAGACATTTTACAAAGCTCGATTGGTCGTATGGGCTTTGGCGTTCAGCCCATTTCAGCCGAAGTCGCAAAAAAACAGCAGTACGTTGCCGATGCTTTCTATCAACAAAAACTCATTCCAAACAAGCTGAATATTGACGCTGCCATTATTAAATAAAAATATAGAGATCATTATGAAAACACTGAAAACAGTTTCTAGTATTGGCATCGTCAGCTTGAGTCTTGGACTCGGGGCATGCCAAAAGCAAGACACAGCAGCACCGAACACGCCAGAAAAACAGGCAGCAGCTCCAGTTAAAACACTGTCAATTGGCTACCAAAAGTCGTCTTTGAACCTATTGGTCGCGCGTGAGCAAAAATTATTTGAGCAGCAATTTCCTCAAGCCAAAATTGAATGGAAAGAATTTCCTGCTGGTCCACAAATGTTAGAAGCATTATCCGTTGGTGCTGTCGATTTTGGTGCTGTGGGCAATACCCCACCGATCTTTGCCCAAGCTGCTGACAAAGCACTCAGTTATGTCGGCTACGAACAAGTACCCGCTAACTCTCAAGCCCTGTTAATTCCTAAAAATAGTAGCATTGGTTCAATCCAAGCCTTAAAAGGCAAACGCATTGCCGTTCAGCGTGGTTCAAGCGCGCATGAGTTGTTGGCGAAAATCTTACAAAAAGCAGGACTCAGTTGGCAGGACATTCAACCGATTTGGCTGCCCCCTGCGGATGCACGTGCCGCGTTTGATAAACAATCCATTGATGCATGGGCCATTTGGGAACCCTACCTCAGTGCAGCAGAACAAGATGCTCATGCCAAAGTTTTGATTGATGGCACAGCATTTCCACAAACCTATTCTTTTTATATTGGCAATCCAAAATTTATTCAGGCCTATCCTGAAGCGACTGCCCAATTCATCCACGGCTTGAATCAGGCCGATCAATGGGTGCTGAAAAACCAAGTACAAGCACTTTCGGTCTATACCCAAAGTACGGGTTTACAGCCCTCTATTGCTCAACGGGTCATCGACAAACGTCTGAAACCGTCTCCGATTCAAACCCTGACGCCTGAAGTGGTACAAGCCCAACAACAGATTGCCGATTTGTTTCAACAAGTCCAGCTCATTCCGAAACACATTCAAGTTCAAAGTACCGTTTGGGTTGCACCGAGCAAACCTTAAACGACTCTATCTAAGGATTTTTAAAAATGAAAATTTTCTGGTTTATCCCAACTCACGGCGACAGTCGCTACTTAGGTACCAGCAAAGGTGCTCGTCAAGTGGACCATGCTTATATGAAACAGATTGCGGTTGCCGTGGATAATTTAGGTTATGAAGGTGTACTGATTCCAACGGGTCGTTCATGTGAAGATCCATGGTTGACCGCAGCCAGTCTGATTGATGCCACGAAAAAATTAAAATTCTTGGTTGCATTACGTCCAGGCGTGACCACTCCGGCACTGGCTGCACGGATGGCAGCCACCTTTGACCGTCTCTCCAATGGTCGAGTTTTATTGAACTTGGTGACAGGTGGCGATGAAAAAGAACTGCAAGGCGATGGTGTTTATGAAGACCACTCGACTCGCTATAAAACCGCCAATGAATACGTCAAAATTTGGCGTGAGATTTTAACCCGCTCCCATACAGGTGAAAGCTTTAGCTTTCACGGCGAACGTCTAAACGTAGATGATGCCAAACTGCTGTATCCACCTGTACAACAACCCTACCCTCCACTTTGGTTTGGCGGTTCATCGGATGATGCCATCGAGTTGGCGACGGATCAGGTTGACACGTATCTGACATGGGGAGAACCTCCTGCGGCAGTCAAAGCAAAAATTGACACTGTACGTGCCAAAGCCGAGGCCAAAGGCCGTACGCTCAACTATGGTATCCGTCTGCATGTGATTGTACGTGAAACCAATGAACAAGCATGGCAAGCGGCAGAAGAGCTTATTCAATATGTCGATGATGCCACCATTGCTGCAGCACAGGCAAAATTTAAGAGCATGGACTCGGTCGGCCAACGTCGCATGGCCGAACTACACAATGGTGACCGCAGTAAACTTGAAGTATCTCCCAACCTTTGGGCTGGTGTAGGACTGGTTCGTGGGGGTGCAGGTACGGCATTGGTCGGTGCCCCTGAAACAGTTGCAGCGCGTATTCAAGAATATGCTGACTTGGGCATCAGTACCTTTATTTTCTCAGGCTATCCACATCTTGAAGAGTCGATTCGTTTTGCCGAGTTAGTGTTCCCACTCCTGCCACTTGAAACTCAAGCAAAGTTAGCACAACCAAATTTAACAGGTCCCTTTGGTGAGATTGTGGCAAACAACTACACACCTGATGAAAACAAAAAAACAAAAGCGATTCAGGAGCCTGCCTAATGTCCAAAATCGTTTCAGTGCAAACCCTCCAGCAGGAAAAGGTTTCACGTGGAACCCAGTTGGGGCAGCTATTGCTGCCTTGGCTCTTTCCTATCGGCTTAATTGTGCTTTGGCAAATTGCTTCTAGCACAGGACTCTTAGAAAGTCGCATTTTACCTGCACCTACTGCAGTAGTTAGCGCTTTCTGGCACCTGCTACTGAGTGGTGAACTATGGAAGCATGTGCAAGTCAGTGCAGGCCGTGCCTTACTCGGCTTATTGGTGGGTGGCGGTTTAGGGCTATTTCTGGGTTTGTTAAATGGTTCATCGAAAATGGCGTCCACCCTGCTCGACACCACTCTACAGATGATCCGAAATATTCCCGCACTGGCACTTATTCCATTGGTGATTTTGTGGTTCGGGATTGATGAAAGCGCCAAGCTGTTCTTGGTTGCGGTCGGGGTGTTTTTCCCCATTTACATCAACACCTATCACGGCATACGTTCAGTAGATCCGCAACTGATTGAAATGGGGAAAAGCTATGGCTTGACCCGTTGGCAACTGTATAAAGAAATTATTTTACCCGGCGCGATGCCCTCTATTTTGGTTGGTCTGCGCTTTTCACTGGGTTTGGTGTGGGTGTTATTGATCGTTGCCGAAACCATTTCGGCACAAGCGGGCATTGGTTATATGACCATGAATGCGCGTGAATTTTTACAGACTGACATCGTCTTGGTGGGGATTTTACTGTATGCCCTACTTGGAAAACTGGCTGATGTACTGGCCGTCACATTAGAAAAATACCTGCTGCGTTGGCATGCAGGATACCAAAAATAAGGAGTCTGAGATGACTGATTTAAGCCTTGGTCGCCATGCCACTATTACATCGCAGCCAAATCATAATCAAGACATTAACCCTCAAGCGGTGCTTGGGGCCGAAATTATTATTGAACAACTGCATAAGTTTTATGGTTCAGTTAAAGTTCTTGAAGACTTAGACCTGCATATTCAGCCAGGTGAGTTTTTAGCCATTGTCGGACGTAGTGGTTGTGGTAAAAGTACGCTACTGCGTCTGATTGCCAACTTAGAACAACAAAGCTATGGTGAAATTAAGTTTAAATCCGCGCGACACCTCCGCGAAGGGATTACCGCAGACGATATTCGTGTGATGTTTCAAGATCCACGCTTACTGCCATGGCGTTCTATAGAAAAAAATGTGCAACTGGGCTTAGCCAAAGAACAACATGCCAATGCCTCTAGTCTGTTGGAAAAAGTCGGGCTTAAAGACAAAGCGGGGCTTTGGCCTTCGCAGCTCTCTGGGGGACAACGCCAACGCACTGCCTTAGCACGGGCTTTATCCCATAAGCCACGGATTTTACTGTTGGATGAACCTTTAGGTGCATTGGATGCCCTCACTCGCTTGGACATGCAGAATTTGATTGAAAAATTATGGACGGAACAAGGTTTTACCGCCATCTTAGTTACGCATGATGTCAGCGAAGCCGTTCAACTGGCAGATCGAATTATTTTGTTAGACCGTGGTCATATTGCCAAAGAGTTTCAAGTCAACCTACCCCGTCCCCGGGTCAAAGATGTCGCTTTTAACTCACTTGAACAGCAAGTATTAAATGCCGTTCTGGCCACCTAACTTTATTCAATATCCTTAGCATGGCGCTAAGGATCTTTTTGCACAGGCGTGAAAATATGAGACGCTCATGTATTTCAAACACTTACATATTTAAAAAGTGAAATTTCACGTTATTTTTACAAAACACCCCTGAAAAAAATCTATTCTTTCGTGTCTGTGATACAAAATAGTTTTTACATAATGATATTTTATTGGACAAGTTTTAGAATTTATCGCAATTTATTAGTCAATCTACAGAATAAATGATCATTATTCAAAAAATTAAATTTCCACTTTGTGCACAAGTCTGATGATTTGCCGTACAATTTGTCCTTCCCCCTTTTTATTGTTTTTTAAATTAGCGAATGGAACAGAAAAAGAGTACTCAAAAACGCCACCAGCTGCTGAATGCTGCACTAGATGTCTTTTCACTCTATGGTTTTAATGGAGCGAGTTTAGATGAGATCGCACAGATTGCTGAGATGCACAAATCGAATATTTTCTATTACTATGAAAATAAAGAAGCTTTGTACGTTGAAGTTTTAACGACGGTTCTGCAAAAGTGGTTAGCACCATTGCAAATGCTAGAAGCGGACTTAGAGCCAGAAGAAGCGATCACCAACTACTTATTGCAAAAGATTGAGGTTTCTCGGACTCAACCTAAAGCCTCACGCTTATTTGCGCTAGAAGTCATTCAAGGTGCTCCACATATTCTGGAAATACTCAAAGGGCCTCTAAAGAAATTGGTCAAACGTAAAGCTAAAGTGATTAGCAATTGGCAAGAACAAGGCAAAATTTCAAAAGCAATTGATCCTGAATTGCTCATTTTGAATATTTGGGCTTTGACACAAAACTATGCTGACTTTGCCACACAAATGGAAATGGTGACAGGTAAAACCCTACGTAACCGTAGTATGCAACAGCGTGTAATTCAACACACTGTACATATGATGTTATATGGTGTGATCCCAAGAACTCCGTCTGACTTATTCAAACCTGAATAGTTTTGGCATACGACCATAGCACTCTATGGTCGCCAAATTTAAAAAGACAAAATCAAAGCCTCAGATACTTTCAAATAATCTCAATAATTTCTGAGCGCCCAATAGGAGATTGTCTTCCCAATCCAAATGAGCAGTGTCGTTAGCTCCATCTGAAATATATTTAACTGAAATCAGACGTACATCGAGCTTTTTACAAACCTTTGCCAAGGCATAACCTTCCATATCCACCAAGTCGCACGCGACTTTGGGTGTTCCTGTTTCAAAGCTATCACCAGTCCCACAGATACCTGTGCGTAACTGCTGAAAAAAAGGCTCCAAATGAATTTCAGCGGGGTCCATGCTGTCAAATGGTGTAAAGCCGACCGCAAAACCGAGTGGTGAAACATCCATATCACGCTGTACAAATTGAGAAACTTCGATCAACTCATGCTGATCAAAATAACTACTGCCAGCGGTACCTAAATTAATCAGGGTTTTACAACCTGTTTTTTGAATCACTTCAAATGCTTTATAGGCCGCATTGACTTTGCCCACACCACTGTAATGAACTTCAATCCCTGCTTGTTCAAATAATCCTTTGGATTCATTCGGCAAAGCCATGATCAGTGCAACATCTGACATAACATACTCAAATAACAGACTTCATTCAGCCCATTAGAAAGCAAATCTATCCGAAAGAAAAGTAGTTTAAACACCACGACCCAAAATCGTATCCAGCATTTTGATCTAAGTAAAAAATAGCATTTTCACTGACTTTAATGCTGTTCCAAATAGGCTTTTAAACAGGGTGAAAAAAACAAATGGCCTTGATAAAAACCATGCGCGGTTTTGCTTGCAACTAAACACCAAAGTATCAGCAGAATGGCAGCAAAGGCATAGCCAACAGCGTAGAGGAAAACTAAATTCAATTGCTGCGCTAAATTAAGAATCGCGAGGGTGTACACGCCCAACGGAAATGTCAGTCCCCACCAGCCGAGGTTAAAAGGTAATTCCTGTTTGGCATGGTGTAAAGTGGTCATCACAGCAATGCCTAACCACCATAACCCAAAACCGAGCAGAATGAGACTACCGAAAATTCCTGCATATTGAAAAAGCTGGCCCATTTCAGCCAAATCTATGCTCACCAAAACTGTCGGTGCTTGCTGTCCTAAAATCAATAAAGCCAAAGCCCCCGTACCGATCGGTCCCAAAGCCAACCAACTGCTGACTGCCAGCTCTTTTTCGGGTAGTTTATGTAAGACTAAACGCAACATTAAAATCGTTAAAATAGCAAAAGCAGGTAAAACAGAAATACCCCAAAGGACATAGCTAGCCAATAAAATCGCAACAGCATGACCATCTGTTGGCAAATGCCCCAGCAATAGACCGCCACTGCTGGCCGCAACCTCACAAGCCACGATCGGCAACAACCAAACTGCTGTCATATTGATCAAACTATGTTGCTGACGCTGATACATGACAAAAGGAACACCCCATGCCACCAATAGTGCAAGGAGCACATCTACGTACCAAAGGCTCTTGGCGACATGAACCGCAATATCTCCATAAATCGGCTGCCCATACTTTAAACAGCCATTTAGAATCGTCGCCAGTGCCATCGGAATAGTGCCTAAAAACAAACTCATCATCGGATGCTGAAAAATCTGTTTAGCTTCATGCGGATAAAATACCCAACGCAGTCCATAAAGCACAGTAAAAAGTACAAAAAGCGCAATATTGAGATACCAAAGCGTTGTGCCGAACGACCATGTGAATGACTTTAAAATCGGAAACTCTGATACAATAAGCGCCACCACACCTGTTCCCATACTGACAGTAAACCAGTTGGGGGTAAATTGACGGATCAGATTTTGCCGCTGTCCAAGTTGTGTAAATGGTTTTTGCATGAGTTGGTCCTCATTAGAAACTACATTTATACTAACCAAAACCATAAATAAGAGAAATTGATTAATTCATATTAAATAAATCAATTAAAATGATATATGTGAACTTTCTACGAAATTTTGCATTGTCAAAAAACAACCACAAGACGAATGCCCAAGAATATGGCAATATATAAGCCGTTATTTATTCTAAGCACTTGATTTGCCCATGAAGCTGCTCCGTCTACATGCTTTGCCCTCACACTCTGAATTAGAAAAAACCGTTGTCACCATCGGTAATTTTGACGGGGTGCATTTGGGTCATCAAGCCATGATTCATCAGCTCAAAGCCGTTGCAAAACAACACAACCTAAAAACAGTGGTGATGATTTTTGAACCTCAACCACTTGAATTTTTTAAAGCTTATGATGCTCCACCGAGGATTTCATCCTTACGTGAAAAAGTCGAATATTTAACTGAGCTAGGTGTGGACTATATTGCAGTTGCTAAATTTGACAATAGCTTCCGGAGTTTAAGTGCCGAAGCATTTGCCGATATTTTAAAAGATAAACTCAATGCCCAAAGTTTGGTTTTAGGCGATGATTTCCACTTTGGTAAAAATCGCCAAGGCAATAGTGAATTTCTTAAAAATTATGGTTTTCAAGTGCATAATCTTGAAACCGTCCTCGCAGAAGGTGAACGCGTTAGTTCAACCCGGATTCGCCAAACTCTTGCAGCAGGGGATTTGGCACTCGCAGCACAATTATTAGGCCGACCTTATAGCATTACAGGTCGAGTGCAGTATGGCGACCAAATTGGTCGAACCCTAGATTTTCCAACCATTAATGTGCGTTTAAATCGTCACAAACCTTGTTTAAACGGCATTTATGGTGTCGATGTGATTTGTGAAACCACATCCCTACGCGACAAAGTCAAAGCAGACCAACCTGAACGGTTGGGCATTGCTGGATATGAACCTTCTGCCCTTTTTGGCGCAGGTCATGTTGGAACACGGCCAGCCATTCAGCAAGATCATCCTGAATGGCGATTAGAAGTACATTTCCCTGATGTTTCTGCTAATCTGTATGGCTTATTAATGCGGGTCACCTTCTTAAACTATTTACATGGTGAAAAGAATTACCCTTCGCTGGAAGCACTAAAAGCAGGAATTGATGACGATGTGGTGAAACTGCTTGAGTTTCGTCAAAACACCCCAACATTTCCCTTTTAAATACCCAATCAATTTTATGTAAAACGCGTCAGTCTAAAAGCTGATTAAATTGGAAGAAAACTTGCATGAGCGACAAGCAAACTACTGAAAATGCAGTGGATTATAAAGCCACACTTAACCTCCCAGGTACCGATTTTGCCATGAAAGCAAATCTTGCGGTGCGTGAAGCAAAATGGTTAGAAGAGTGGTATGCCGACAACATTTATCAGCAGATTCGTGCGTCGCGTATTGGCAAGAAAAAATATGTCCTACATGACGGCCCTCCGTATGCAAATGGTCAAATCCACTTGGGTCATGCGGTAAACAAAGTCCTCAAAGACGTCATCATTAAAAGTCGCGTGCTCGATGGCTTTGATGCACCTTATGTTCCAGGTTGGGACTGTCACGGTCTACCGATTGAACTCAAAGTTGAAGAAAAAGTCGGGAAAGTCGGTGTAAAAGTGGATGCTTCGACTTTCCGTAAAGCCTGCCGCGAATATGCTTACACCCAAGTCGAATTACAAAAGAAAGACTTCGTGCGCATGGGTGTGTTTGGGGATTGGGACAATCCTTATCTGACCATGAACTTCAAACAGGAAGCAGACATTGTGCGCTCTGTCGGCGCGATTGCGAAAGCAGGTCATATCGAACCAGGTCTCAAACCAGTAAACTGGTGTCTCGACTGTGGTTCAGCTTTAGCTGAAGCAGAAGTCGAATATGAAGATAAAAAATCAGATGCAATTGATGTTGGTTTCACCGTTGTCGACTTAAAAGATTTAAGCGCACGCTTAGGGGTGGATGTTCAAGACCCAACCGATATCGTGATTTGGACCACCACACCGTGGACTTTACCTGCGAACCAAGCGGTTGCTGTACATGCAGAAATTGACTATCAATTGGTTCAAGTCACAACTGATCGCGGGACACAAAACTTTATTTTGGCCAAAGACCTAGTTGCATCAGCAGTTGAGCGTTATAAGTTTGAAAACCCTATCGTTTTAGCTGATTTCACGGGTTCGGCTATCGAAAACTTATTATTACAACATCCTTTGATTACAGACCGTCAAGTGCCTGTGATTTTAGGTGAACACGTGATTGCAACCAGCGGTACAGGTGCGGTTCATACTGCGCCAGGTCATGGTGTGGACGACTATAAAGTCGGTTTACTGTACAACTTAAAAGTTGAAAACCCAGTCGGTGGCAATGGTGTATATTTACCAACGTCACCCGTTTTTGCTGGTGAGCACATCTACAAAGCCAATCCAAAAATCATTGAAGCGTTGGGTGCAGTCGGTCGCTTGTGGGCGCATCAACCGATCAAACATAGCTATCCGCATTGCTGGCGCCATAAAACTCCAATTATTTTCCGTGCGACCCCGCAGTGGTTTATCAGCATGGATGCACAAGGCTTACGTCAAAATGCGTTAAATGCGATTGAAAACGAAATCAGCTTCGTGCCAGATTGGGGCAAAAACCGTATTCAAGCTATGATCGAAGGTCGTCCAGACTGGTGTATTTCGCGTCAACGTACTTGGGGTGTACCAATCCCATTCTTCGTGCATAAAGACACCAATGAGCTACATCCGCGCACAGCAGAGTTGATCGAAGAAGTCGCGAAGTTAATCGAACAAGAAGGAATTGACGCTTGGTATAACCGTGAAGCGAAAGACTTTATTGGTGATGAAGCGGAACAGTACAATTGTGTGCGTGACACTTTAGACGTATGGTTTGACTCAGGCACAACCCACTATGCCGTGCTGCGTGAACGCGAAGAACTCACCGATCCAGCCGATTTATACCTTGAAGGCTCAGACCAACATCGTGGTTGGTTCCAGTCTTCATTATTAACCTCTGTCGCTATCAATCAACGTGCGCCGTATAAAGGCTTGCTAACTCATGGCTTCGTGGTGGATGAAAAAGGCCGTAAGATGTCAAAATCTTTAGGCAACATCATCACCCCACAAGACATCATTAAAGACATGGGTGCAGATGGCTTGCGTTTCTGGATTGCATCGGCAGATTACCGTTATGAAATGACTGCAGGCAAAGAAATCTTTAACCGTGCATCAGATGGCTATCGTCGTATTCGTAATACTTTGCGCTTCTTGTTGGCGAACCTCAATGGTTTCAAACCATCGACCGATGCACTGCCTGTAGATCAATTGATCGCACTTGATCAATACATCTTGCAACGTGCAGCAGATGTACAGAAAACCATTCAGCAAGCCTATGAAGATATGAACTTCCATATCGTGACCAATGCGCTGACCAACTTCTGTATCAACGACTTGGGTGGTTTCTATCTAGACATCATCAAAGACCGTCAGTACACCACTAAAGCAGATTCGCAAGCGCGTCGTTCGGCTCAGACTGCGTTGTATCATTTGGTACAAGCCTTTGTGCGTTGGATGTCACCAATCTTAAGCTTTACCGCTCAAGAGGCATGGCCACTGATTCCAGAACAAACTGAGAAATATGTGTTCACTGCGGAATGGTATGAGATTCCTGTGGCTTCAAAAGCAAACCTGTTGTCTGAAGCCGATTGGCAAACCCTCATTGCAGTGAAGTCTGCAGTGAACAAGTTCATCGAAACTGCACGTACTGCGAAAATCGTGGGTTCAAATCTCTCTGCCAAAGTTGAACTGTGGGCAGATGCCGAACTCAAAGACGTACTTGATCGTCTAGATGATGAACTTCGCTTTGTCCTGATCACATCGCAAGTACTTGTGAATACATTCGATGCAACTCAAGGCGAAGCTTCTGATTTGGCAGGTCTGAATGTTAAAGTCTCAGCTGCTGATGGTGAAAAATGTGTACGTTGCTGGCATGTTCTACCAGATGTGAATACACATGTTACACATCCAGGTTTATGTGGACGTTGTATTATCAACCTTCCTACAGGCCAAGGCGAAGAGAGAAAATATGCCTAACCCTCAACAGAAAAAGGGCTTATTCCAATTCTATCCGCATAATTTAGTGTGGGTAGGCTTGGCTATTCTAGCCATTGTCTTAGATCAATGGACCAAATGGATTGCCAGTACCCATCTGAATTATGCAGATCCAGTACCAGTTCTGCCCTTTTTAAATTGGACCTTATTGCATAACTATGGCGCAGCCTTTAGTTTCTTGTCCGATGCTGGTGGGTGGCAACGCTATTTCTTTACCTCTCTTGCTGGTATTGTGTCTGTCATTTTCCTGTTCTGGCTGATGCGTATGCCAAAAACAGTAAAAGTCCTGCCCATTGCAATTGCGCTTATTCTAGGTGGTGCTATAGGCAATTTAATCGACCGTATTAGCTTAGGCTATGTGGTTGATTTCATTCATGTGTACTATCAAAACAGCCACTTCCCTGCGTTTAATATTGCTGACAGCTCAATTACGCTTGGAACTATCCTTTTGTTGATCGATACCTTTTTTCTCGAAAAAAATCGTATCCAACGTGCCGAAGTAAAAAATGACTGATTTTATTAATCCCAATGAAGAAACTCGCGTAAGCGAAGGCTCAAAAGTTGAGTTACATTTTTCTGTTTCCATTGAAAATGGCGTGGAAATTGACAATACGCGTAGCCGTGAAGAACCTGTGAGCCTCGTGATGGGTGATGGTAGCCTATTGCCCGGTTTTGAAAAGGCGCTGTTTGGTTTACGAGCTGGTGACCGCCGTACCGTAAGCCTACCACCAGAAGATGCTTTTGGTCCTTGGAACCCTGAGAATGTACAAAAGTTTGATACGGTTAAATTTGAACAGCGACCAATCGAAGGTCACATGATTGAGTTTGAAGACAAAGCCAAACAAAGTCTTTATGGTGTAGTTAAAACTGTAGGTGATGACATCACCGAAGTAGATTTTAATCATCCATTGGCAGGTAAAGATATTACCTTTGAAGTTGAAATCTTCAAAGTGACCCCTGCCGGACAACAAGGCATCAAAATTATGTAAAGCCACAGATCGACCGTCTGTGTGTCATTCAAAGCTCCTTCGGGGGCTTTTTTAATGCCTCAAACATTTATCCATCAGATACATATTCAATCTATGCAAAGCTTAAATTTCATACTACCGTAACGTGATCACATTTATTTTCCAAGGATTTTGCATGAAAATTCAAGTCATTATTGGCAGTGTCCGCGAAGGGCGTACTGCCATTAAAGTTGCGCGATGGGTGCAAAAAGGCTTTGAACAACTTGGGCTCAATACGGTCCAACTCGAATTGGTCGACTTAAAAGAGTGGGATTTGCCAATTTTTGCAGGTGCAAATCCCCCAATGACGGGCATTTATGATCAACCTAAACAACAAGCATGGGCCGATCACATTGTCCAAGGCGATGCCTTTATTTTTATTAGTCCTGAATATAATCACGGCTATAGTCCAGCACTCAAAAATGCATTGGACTATTTAGGCAAAGAGTGGCAAGGCAAACCTGCAGCTTATATTAGTTATGGTGGCACCAACGGCTCACGCTCCATCGACCAAATTCGCCAAGTCGGTACTCAACTCGGCCTAGTCGATACCAATGCCGTGATTGAAATTCGGGATATTTTTTCACGCAATAAAACCGAAGATTTTGAACCGAATCCTTTTGATGAGAAAAATCTAAAAGCAGCAATTGATAAACTGATTAAATATGTCAGCGCATAAAGATGAGATTCTTATGTACGCGATTGCTTACAGTAACTTGAGTATTTGTCGGCTTTTCAATCAACAGTATCGACGCTATAGTTAAATCATACAGAGACAGGAAGTCTCAATTAAAAACAAAAATAATAAAATATACAGCAGGATGCTGATCGGTAGGACAGGAGTTATACCGTTTGAAAGAATTTAAAAAGCCCCCGACAGGATGTTGGGGGCTTTTTAATTCCAGTTTGATATTTTAAATATTCACATCAAATCCTAAATTAACATCAGATGCGGCTTGACCACCTCGTATCCCCCAATTCTCTAAGTTAGACTCACGAATTAAA
>NZ_QKVN01000089.1:0-2171 GCF_003231195.1 Acinetobacter sp. WCHAc060042 | reverse complement strand
ATTTATTCCAGAAAATATTGAATTAGAAAATGATAACTCTTTTGAAAAAATGGACTTGATTTTCTCAGAGGAAGGATATCATCGCATGTATTCAAATCCTTATCATTGGTCTAATCTAATTCAATTATCAACTCTAAAAGAAAATACATGCATTATGATTGGGCTATCAATGGATGACCCTAATTTACGTCGTTTACTCGAAATTGCTCAAGCTGGAAATGAAAGTATTCAACATTTTGCATTTTTAAAACGTATTAATATTTCTGAAATTTCAAAAAAATCGAAAAACTCAGCTGTTTTAGAATCATCTTTTCTCGAGCGTCATCATAATTTACAAGAGTTAATATTTTCTGAACTTGGTGTAAATATTATTTGGTTCGAGAAGTTTGAAGAACTACCTGAACTTTTGAATCAAATTTTAAATTAACCCTCACCCCAGCCCTCTCCCTGAGGGAGAGGGAGCAATCATTTGATTTCATGCCTATGTGAATTTCGCAATGGAGTTCCCTCTCCTTTTAGGGGAGGGTTAGGGAGAGGTCTATTTTAATTCAGAACATCTCCACCACAAATCCTCCAACATCAAATCCGTCTTTCCCAACACATCATGATTCCAATATCGCACAACGGTTAAATCCAAAGCCTCTAAAAACTTGGTTCGTTCAGCATCATATTCTTTTCCATCGTCTGTGCCATGCTGACTACCATCTAACTCAATGACTAAACCAATTTCATGGCAGTAAAAATCCACAATATAGGGTGCGATCACATGCTGTCTACGAAATTTCAGATTCATAAATCGTTTAGCGCGAAGTAGTTGCCACATTAAATGTTCTGCATCTGTGGCATTGGTTCTCATGATTTTGGCGAATTCTAATAATTGTGAGTCTAGTTTCATTTTTTATTTTCCATTTTAATTACCCTCGTCCCAGCCCTCTCCCTGAGGGAGAGGGAGCATTCTTTATTAATTTAATAGTTATTCGATACGCAAGAAGTTCCCTCTCCTTCTAGGAGATGAGCAGCGCTGCTACGCAAGGGGAGAGGTTACAATACCCCATGCCCCAATAACATCTCGACCCCACTCAGCTTTTTCATATGCTTTAAACGTTCTTTCTCCCACTTCAACTGTTGCTTTAACTCAGCAACATCCTTATCTATCACTTTATACACATCACTCATTTTGAGCTGTTTGGTGTTGATATGACTGCGTAAGTGAAAAGACGCAAAGATCTCTTCCAACTGGCTTTGCAAGTTCTGACTCTGCGCTTCCAAAGACAACTGATAAAACTTCACTTGCTCAGAACTTAAAGCTTTTGAGCTTAGGCCTTTATTCGTCTCTAGCTGTAATTGGAGTTTCAGTAAGTAAAATAAATCCTGATCTGCATAGGCTTCATTGACCTTCTGCAAAAGTTCGGTCTTATCTAATTTCTTCGCTTCATCATGCTCACGGTCTGGGTGAATCATCGCCGTAATTTTTAAATACACAGTTTTCAGTGACTGCTCTGCCATTTTGGCTGCTTGCTCACGTTTTTCTTGTTGTTTCAACTGCTTGGCACGTTCACGTTCTGCTTCATATTCGGCAGAATCATATTCATAATTTTCCCAGTCCACATCCACGTTTTGCTCTACCATTTCAGCAAGGTCATGACTTTGTATTGAGTTTGCTTTGGTTTTTTTCGCGCGTACATGCTCTGCATACTGCATATAGAAAGCATCAATTTTCTCTACTTGTTCTTTTTGCTCGGAAGTTAGCATCTGAGATTTTCTTAGCATCTTGGCTAAAGCAGCTATTTTGGTGTCGATCTGTGCCAAGTCTGCTTTGCTAAAGGCATCACTGGCTAAGTGAATCCACAGAGTATCGAGCTGTGTAAATAGAACCGTATGTAACTCGCTATACACAGCTAAAAGCTTGCTGTGCGCATAGTTTTTAATGTCAGCTTGCGCATTTTGCCATACTGCCAATTCTTGTTTTTGTTGTTCAATGCGTTCAATCAAACGATTTAATTTTTTCTGCTGTGGACTAAGCCTCACCTCTGGTTGAGCCGTCGTTTTTAACGCTAAAGACATAACCCATCCAACCCAGTACAAAAGAGAAATTATAGCGCGATCTGAGCATACAAGCAGTGATCTCTCTTTTAAGCCAAATTTAAAATCTGAGTGATTCAAATTTTAAA
>NZ_QKVN01000088.1:0-2429 GCF_003231195.1 Acinetobacter sp. WCHAc060042 | reverse complement strand
GTTCTCGTTTTTCTTGATAGCTGAATTGACGTGCAAATAAGTCCTTGCAAGCATCTTTTAAGGCTTGGTATGCCGTTGTTCTGTGTACGCCAAACTGATTGATATAGCTTTCTGCATGGACTGTAAGAGGGTCATTTGCATTGATTCCTTTGCCTGATTCTCTCGCCTCAACAATAGCAAGAAGAATTAACCGCTGTTCAACAAGATCTAAGTTGTAACTAGCGTTCATTAGGGCGTTATCTTTTACTATTAATTCGCTCATAACCTACAATTATTTTTTTGAAGTTATTACTACATTAAAATATATTGTAGTAATACGCAAGGTAAACGTAGTGGTATTGATGGGTAAACGTAGTGGTATTGATGGGTAAACGTAGTGGTATTGATGGGTAAACGTAGGAGAATGTCCTTTGTATGCCTTGTGCTATGGGCATTTCAGCTTGTCTAAAAGCTCTTAAAAGCATTTAAAAACATTAAAAACCTATTTCCATCATGAAAATTGCCCTCGGTTTTCGCTAAAGCTCAAACTTTTTGGACTTCGCTATGCTCAGTCAGGGGCAATTTTTAGAAAATGACGGAGAAAAATCAGAAGAAATCAAAAGCAAAAATATTTTAAGCAAGGATACACAAAGGGTACTTTTTCACTATCGTGATAAATTTCACACTTTGTGACCTTGTTCAGGGACAAGCCCCGAAACCCCAACAGCAAAAGCAAAAATGGCACTCGCTTCGCTCGTGTCTTCTCAAAAGCAAAAGCACACGATAGTAAAAACTATCTAGCAGCCAATATTTTAAAAACAGTTTTTCAGAAGGGGGAATAATCGAGCTTTCATTGTGTCGCTCGTAGACACTCGCTTTGTTATTTTCATCTAGCATTGAAAGAATAGATCATATTATTTTTTATGCTCTATAATATTTTAATATCTAAATTATATAGAAAATTCATATGTTCACTGAGGGTATAATCAAAACTTATAATGAAGAAAAGGGATTTGGTTTTATCCAAATTGAAGATCAAAAAAAGGATCTATTTTTTCACATTAAAGACTTTCCAAATAAACAACAGCTTCCTCAAATTGGTGAAAAGTTAAAATTTCGAATTGTTAGTGATAACAATGGGAAAATGAAGGCTGAAAATATTATTCGTCTCGATCTGAAAGTAAAAGAAATCAATAGTATTTCTACTCATAGAACTTCATACCGATCTAACCGTAAACCTAAAGAAAAGAAGTTTAATTTCATAAGTTTACTCATAGGATTAGTCATATTTTCTATATTTTTAGCTATCTTATTACCATTTTTATCTAATATTTATCAAAGAGAAACATTAAAAAGACAAGTAGCAGAACCAGCTAATAGAGCCTCATCATCTATGAATACTAATACCAATGTAACTTCAAAATACAGTTGTGATGGTCGAGTACATTGCAGTCAAATGAAGTCTTACGATGAAGCTGTATTTTTTATAAATAACTGTCCTGGAACTAAGATGGATGGCGATGGCGATGGTGACCCTTGTGAAGGACAATTTAGATAAATAATTAAAATAAAAAAAGCGTCACTACTGATAGTGACGCTTTTTGAAATCCATTAACAGTAAGGCTTTAAAGCACAATTTTCTACGTGATTGCCACGTGACAGACAAATTTTTACAAGGCAAAAAAAGCACCCATTGGAATCAATGGCTAAGTGCGCCCTTCGGGAAATTCGTCATTACTAAAAAACCACGCCAAATTCTTCTAGTTTGTTTTCCCATTGGTCGGCTATTACATCGGTTGTAATCTCACTTTGGATACGTGCCATCATCTGCATGACTGATTCATCACTCTGTTTAAACCGATCTGATAAACGATTAGACATGATTAACCCTGTAATCTTGCTCGCTCTATGCTGTAAATCACTCAAATGTGCGTTTTCAGGCTGTTTTACGATGTTGGTAGGGATTTGACTAGGTTTTTCGATCCGTGGGCTAGAATCGCTATTTTTTGACGTTTTAGACTCAGTTTTTTTCTTCTGTTTAAACTTGAATGAAAACCCTGTGATTGTCCGCCCTTTTTTGTGCTGTTCGTAGGTGGCTGTGATGTCGGTATGATCATTGATCTGCTTAAGTGCTAGCTCAATAACTCGCATCTTTAAGTTATCTGTTCTAGTGTATTCAGTATCTAAAACACCTATTCGTTTTCTAAACTCACCTAATTCAATAACGGGGGTTTTTCCTGTGCTACGCCAACAGATCAATAATTCATACATACGGACAGCATAGGCACTCGATAAACCGCTAATTTGCTCAATATCATACTGGGTAAACTGTTCCTCTAATCGTGTTATGAGAGGTACAACCGCAGGAGCAAAAATAATCTCAACCGTTGCCGTTTCGTCAATATAAGCAATTTGTGATACCCATCGACTTGTAATATTCGCTCGTCCAC
>NZ_QKVN01000087.1:0-2511 GCF_003231195.1 Acinetobacter sp. WCHAc060042 | reverse complement strand
AACCGTACCGGGTTTGTCGGAGACCATTTTTCTTGAGAGAATGTCCCAATGACAAAACCAAAATATACTCCTGAAATCAGAGACAGAGCGGTTCAATTATTGATTGAATCCGAAAAAGATTATCCTTCTACTTGGGCTGCAATCACAGCAATTGCACCTAAAATTGGTTGTACCCCTGAAACACTACGTTCCTGGCATCAAAAATATTTGGATCAACAAAATCCAGTTAAAGTACAGCAGCTTTCAGATCAAGAACGTATTAAACAGCTCGAACGTGAAAATAAAGAGCTGCAACGTGCCAATGAAATTCTACGCAAAGCAGCCGCTTTTTTCGCCCAGGCGGAGCTCGACCGCCCACACAAATAATGATGGATTTTATCCATAATAATAAAGAGCCGTACGGAGTCGAGGCGATTTGTAGGATTTTACCTATCGCACCTTCAACTTATTACCGGACTCTAGATCTCTGCGATGAGAAGCATTGCTTCGCAAGGGAACATCGAGCGAAACGAGATCTACATGATCAACATCATGCTGAACAGATTAAACGTATTTGGAAAGAAAGTTCAGGTCGTTATGGTGTGCGCAAAGTCTGGCAAAAACTAAGACACGAAGGCTATGTTATTGCACGTTGTACAGTTGCTCGATTGATGCAACAGCTAGGTATACAAGGTGTTTGGCGTGGTAAGAATAAACAAACAACGCGTAGCCGAGATGATCAAAAATCAGCAGATGATTTAGTAAAACGCAATTTTAAAGCTGATCATCCTGATCACTTGTGGGTGGCCGACTTCACGTATATTCAAACCAATTCAGGCTGGGTCTATACCGCATTTATTATTGATGTGTTCTCACGAGCAATTGTTGGATGGAAAGTATCAACACGGATGAATACCGACATGGTGCTCGCTGCACTTGAGCAGGCATTGCATGATCGAGGAATGCCAAATAACGTGATTCATCATAGTGACAGAGGCGTACAGTATCTTTCAATTCGCTATACCAACCGTTTAGAAGCAGCGAATTTACGAGCATCAGTCGGCACTACGGGGGATTCATACGATAATGCATTGGCTGAAACAGTGAATGGGTTGTACAAAACAGAGGTGATTGAATATTTAAAAGCAGATTGGCGTGGTTTGGGTGATATACAACTTGCCACATTAAATTTGGTAGATTGGTTCAATAAAGAACGTATACATAGTTCACTAGGTTATGTATCACCTTTTGATTTTGAAGCGATGTACTATGATAAAATTAACCCGTTAGGTCAGGTGGCCTAACTTAAACAAAAAGTCTCCGACAAACCCGGTACGGTTCATTTTATATACTCTAGGACTTACGCACTATCATTTATAGATTCTCTGGGCTTTGTTGCACAAAGATTTGAAAGGCAAAGTACCCCTAATTGAGCCAAATTTCCTGATCCACCTCTCTTTTAGAAAAACGTATCTGCCGATACATTAAACCGCTCAGACAATGCCTTAATATGACGAATATTCAGTTGGCGTTTACCACTTAAAATCTCAGAAATCACTGATGGTGTTGCAACCTCTGTTAAGTCAGACTGACCTAAACCATGTTGCTCCATCAAAAAAGCCAAAGCAGCACGACCGTCCCCTTTAGGCATAGGAAGATGCTCATTTTCATAATCAGAAACCAAATCACCAAGCTGATGAGTAAGCCCCATTAAAGGATGGGACTCGTCATCACCAACAGTATCTAAAAGTTCATCTAAAGCTTCAACAAGTGTATGAAAGTCGTCTTCATTTTCTGGCTTGCTGAGCAATGGTGCAACGTAGTGCCAGTGGTCTACGGCCTGTTTAATCATCGCGTTCATACTAACCTTCCTTCCAATGACCTTTGTCATATTCTTTATGGTACAAGACATCACGGATATACACACGTTTTGCTTGATACATCACGACTGCAATAAGTCGGATCTTGTTCCCGCCAATATCGAATACATGGAACTTTCCAACTTTATCGACCTCTGGAAAGAGATGTTTCATCTCAGCAAAATCTTTCGGATCGTTTGCCTTTATGGTTCGATACCAACCATCTAATGCCGTTTCAGCCTGTGGCCACTTTTGCATTGCTTCTATAATTCGAGTGTGGGTGATCACATGCATAACATTTTATCGCATTTTGCAATATTGAATGGCTAGGATGAATAAAGCGCCACACGGAGCTTTATTCATTATCAAAATGCACTTAATCTGATGATCTTAAAAAATAAACCTTTTAGCATTTCATGCGCAATAAGGCTGATACCATTAGCACAACAAAAATGAGTTCCACTCTAGTTAACATCTTAGTTCCATTTACTTTTCACTTAATTTATATAGCCGTTAAGTCGCAGCATCAATGACATAACATGACATGGAAAATAATCAAAAAAGATAGAATCTAGATTTTTGTTACATTTACTATCCGCATACTTTAACAGCAGCTTTGAGTGTTTCACTTAACCTTTAAATTTTTTTTAAAATTAAATATATTTACATATAC
>NZ_QKVN01000086.1:0-2594 GCF_003231195.1 Acinetobacter sp. WCHAc060042 | reverse complement strand
GTAAGCATCCGCTGAACGCCATCGCCAAGTTTTAACGGGGTTCAGGTTTCCAGCGGTGAGGTAGTAATTCTTCTATTTGGGGCACTTTATGTGTTGGCAACCTTTTCAGCACATCACTTAAATAGGCATACGGATCCAAGCCATTCAGCTTTGCTGACTGGATTAAAGTCATGATATTGGCAGCTCGTTGACCACTGCGCAGCGAACCTGCAAATAGCCAGTTCTTACGCCCCAAGGCCCAGGGACGCATTTGGTTCTCTATCCAATTATTGTCAATGGGTAGATTGCCATCATCCAGATAGCGGCTTAAAGCAGTCCAACGTTTTAGGCTGTAATTGATCGCCCGGGCGGTTGGAGAACTCGATGGCACCGTCAGCTGATGTTGGTTGAGCCATTCATATAGTTGTTGCATGACCGGTTGACTATGCTGTTGTCGGTATTCGCAGCGGTCTTCCGCTGTACCATCCGTCTTTTTTCTTAATTCTGCTTCTATCGCATATAATTTCTGAATCAGCACTAATGCCTGTTCAGCGACCTGACTTTTCTTGGTCACATGTAGTTCATGGAATTTACGACGTGCATGTGCCATGCAGCCCACCTCAATGACCTGACCTGATCTAAAGCGTGCTTTATAACCACTGTAATCATCACAGACCAAATGACCCTGCCAGCCTTTCAGGAAGTCTTCAGCATGCTGGCCAGAACGGCTATCTTGAAAGTCATAGATCACTGCCTGAACTGGATTGTACTGTGTGCTGGCATAGGCCCAGACATAACCTTTTTTGGGCTTTTTCTCATTTTCACCCATCTGCATGACCGTCACCGGTGTTTCATCTGCATGGATCACCTGCTGTTGCAGTACCACCTGTTTTAAGGCATTGGCCAGAGGTTCCAGTTCCACCCCACAGCGGCCAATCCAGTCAGATAACGTTGATCTAGACAGATCAACACCTGCGCGTAGAAAGATTTGACGTTGACGGTACAAAGGCAAATGATCGGCATACTTTGACACCAGCACATGGCTAAGCAATTCAGGTGAAGCAATGCCTTTATCAATCACATAGGCTGGCATCGCTTGCTGAGTCAGAGTGTCACACTGATCACAGACCCATTTACCACGCACATGCTGTTCCTTATAGAACTGTGCCGGTCTGAAATTCAGTTTTTCACTGACATCTTCACCGATACGACGCAAGGTACAGCCACAACTGCATTGTGTTGATTCAGGTTCATGCTCAATACGGAGGGTGTGTAGATGATCTGGCAACAGCCGACGTTTAGGTTTGTTGACTGGGGCTTTCTGTGCAGCTGCATTGGTTTTATCTGCATTCAGTCGTTCCAGTTCCAGATCAACCGCTGCAATATCTTCTTCAACCGCTTCATCCCAGAGATGGATTTGTTTTGCGGTTAGATGTTCGTTTTTACTGCCGAATTTATGCTGTTTAAATAGTGCAAGCTCATGCTCGTATTTTTGATTGAGAATAGAAAGATGTTGAACTTTAGAATCTAATTGCTGATTGGTGACTTCAAGATGTTGAACTCTGGCATCTAATTGCTGATTTGATTGTTCCAGTTGTTGTTTAGATTGTGCCAGAGACTGATGCTGCATCGCCAACTGTCTGGTAAATTCCAGCAGTTGTTCATGGGTCAGTTGGCTTAAATCAGGCAGCGTATTCATGACCGCAGTATGCCTGAGGTCATGATGCAGAGGAAATAGAACGTTTGGAGAATAGCAGAATGGATGAGCCTGGTTTAGAGCATTGTTACCACTTGCTGCAGTCCGATTCTTTGCCAGGGCAAACCCTGGATCAGTGCCTGTAACTGCTCCGGGCTGATCGCCATACTTTCACCCTGGTGAACTTTAGCCCAGTGGAATTTCCCCTGTTCCAGCCGCCGGGCACACAGCCAGATACCCAGTCCATCATGCACCAGCACTTTCATACGATGGCCACGCTTATTACAGAACAGGTAAGCGCAATGCGGTTTGATGTAGCCAAAGGCTCTCAGCACCTGAGCCATGGCTGTATCCATCCCTGCACGCATGTCCATCGGCTGGGTAGACAACCAGATCTCATCAATACGAATCATTGAGTCAAACCCTGGATCAGCAACAGTAATTCAGTTACTGACTCCACCGGCCAGTCGATCTCGATCATCTGATCCCTTGCGGAACTTGGTGCCTCATGTAATGGAATCCTGATATGAGCGACAGCTTTCTTCTCTGGCACAGGTGGTAGAGGTGCTTCTTGTTTGACTGGAGTCGGGTGAAGAATGACCGGAAGAAAGTCAGTCTGTGGAATGGATGGGGTTTTTAATGCAGGGGGCATTGATCTGGACTGACGAATCCATTTATGTAGCAGATTGGCATTGATCTGATGTTGCATTGCTACCTTGGCCACTGATGTATCTGGCTGCTGGCATTGCTGAATAAGTTGATGTTTAAATTCAGCTGTGAAGGTTCGACGGGGCTTTTTTAGCGTTGGTGCACTGTCTATAACTGTCTTTAAATCCATAAATAGGTGTCCACTTAAATTTAAGTGGACACTATCGCGGTATTAATGAGTTAGAAAAAGTGGGGTTCAGCGGACGCTTAC
>NZ_QKVN01000085.1:0-3317 GCF_003231195.1 Acinetobacter sp. WCHAc060042 | reverse complement strand
AATTAAAATAGAAATATGGTCTTGTGGAATACCTAACTCTGCTAAATGCTGAACTAGGAGTTGATACAGTCTTCGTTTAGTCTCTAGCGATCTTCCAACAAAGCAATCAACTTCAATCCAAGTAAAAGAAGCGGGTTGTGTTAAATAAAGTGGATACGCAAAATGCTCAGGTGCATGCTCAACTAAACGAATATTGCGATCATATTGGGGGAGTTGAAACGCAGTAGATAATGCCGTATGGACTGCTTCAATTATCGCTCGCGCTTCATCCTGACTATAGTTTTTACGAACATGAATTTGGGTACTTGGCATCACACATCCTCTATTCTTTTATTATTAAAGTTTTTCATTTTTGATATTCGTAACCACAGTGCGATTAAGCTGACCGTTTATCGTTATATCAGGCATAGCAACCAAATATTACATCAATATAACGCACTACGTTCTATACTTTCGCCCATCTGAACGTCGGGCAGCTTTGCGCAAAACGTTTTTATATAAAATCAATTAAAAACAAGAAGAACAGAGAACATCCTCATGCAACTGAGTACTACATATTTAACTGATTATTGCAAAATCTATGTCGCAGACCCTGAATATACGCAGGCAGATGCTTTAGCAGCCTATTGTAGAGTTCATCGTACTGAAATCATGCAACAACTCCATCAGCATGGGATTTTATTATTCCGCGGTTTCAAGATAGAACGCAGCTATGAATTCTACGAACTTATTGAACAACATTTACAACTTGAACCAAGGAATAGTATTACTCCCAATACGCAGGGCTGGTTTGCCACACTTATGCGTAAGCACAGTGAAAAACTTTTCGGTATAAATAATGAGAAGCTGTACCACAATCACAATATCGTACAATTGAAACCTCGTGAGAATGCCATTCAAAACTTACATATCCAAGGAAGTATGCATTCAACCCGATCACGTTATGTTGCACTGTTTTGCCAACGGACTTCCACTCATCTGGCCGAAACAGGTTTTAATGACTTAGAAAAAATTTGGAACCACTTTCCAACCAGTATTCAAAAAAAATATTTAGGCGCGTGGAGCCATTTTTCTTATATTTCAATCCGTAAACTCAATATATTAGACCGTTTACTATTAAAGAACAGCCCATTTCATTTAAGCAAGCTAGCCAATAAAAGAGCCAAACTCACCTTAAAACGCTCTCCCTTCGTCATCACTCATCCTGATACTCAAAGACTAGCGATCCAACCGTGGGTCTTTGCCAATAATACCCATACCTTTGCACACCACACGACACAAACTATATGTAAGCATCGCGGATCACTTCAATCAGGTTTTACAGCGAATCACATGCAATTGTCTTGGGAACTCTTCACATACACAGGTGAAAAAATTGAGTGGACGCATCAGGAAAAACAGCAATACTTTGATGCACTCTATCGCGATGCACTTTTAGTTCAATGGCAACAAGGAGATATCGCCTTAGTCGATAATATTAAAATTGCACATTGGCGTATCAATGATGGAAATGAAAACCATAACTTGCTTCAAATTCAAGCCAATGTTTTCCATGCCGATCTACACTCTGCTATTTAAAATTCATCGCTTAGTCATATTTCTTTTAATATGACTAAGGTTTGACCAGTTGAATTAAATCAGCATGCTTCCCATCCTCAATCACCCAAATACTGCCATCTTTCGCTTGTTGTAAACCACGGATACGTTGTTTCATATCTATCCGTTGAATTTCTTTTGCTGGCTGTGCTGTGGTGTCTACAATAATCAACGCTTCAGATGAAAGCCCGCCAATGATGGCTTTACCCTGCCACTTGGGAAACATCTGTCCCGTATAAAAAATCAAACTCGATGGAGAAATCACAGGGGTCCAGTCCAATTTCGGTGCTTCAAACTCAGGTCGCGTAACATGGTCAGGGATATTCAAACCACTATAATGATCACCATTGGAAACCACTGGATAACCATAGTTTTTCCCTTTCTGGATCAAATTAAGCTCATCACCACCTTTCGGACCCATTTCAACCACCCAAAGTTGACCTTGTTCATCAAAAGCCATACCTAAAGGATTACGATGCCCGAAACTCCAGACTTGTTTCGCTACTTCACCTTGCGACTGAAAAGGATTATCCACTATCACTGAGCCATCATCATTAATCCGAATGATTTTCCCAAGATTCGATGTCAAGTCTTGGGCAGGATCAAATTTCTGTCTCTCACCAGAGCTAATCCATAGTTTTCCAGAACCATCAAACAGTACACGATGTGCATAATGCCCTTGCCCACGAACCTTAGGTACCTGTTTCCAAATGGTTGTTATATTATCTAATTGTGGCTGTGCTTGATCTAAATTCAAATCTGCACGAATCACCACTGCACCATAGCCACCTTGCCCTGCTTCTGCATAACTGAGATACATTTGATGGTTTTGTGCAAACTTAGGATGTAAAACAATGTCCCCGAATCCACCCTGACCACCATAAGCCACTTTGGGTAAGTTTTTAATAAAGGTCTTTTTCTGATCTCTAGGATTAAATAAAATCAATTGCCCCGACTTTTCAGTAATCAATAAACGCCCGTCAGCTAACACAGCCAATGCCCATGGTTCATTAAACTCAGCGATACGTTTCATCTGTATAGATGTTACTGCAACAACTGAGCTAGGCTGATTTTCTTTCGACTGAGTTTCTGGTGGAGTTTGCGCATGGCATGCTGTTAGAACAGACAACACACTCAATGTAATCAGTCTATGAAAGGCTTTAATATTCATTCTTGTCTCATTTCTTCTATCACACTACTTACAATCCATTGTAGAAGAGAAATAAATGCTTGCAGTATAAGCTTTAGTAACAAGATGAATCCTTGTAAGTGAATGCTTACAAATACTGAAGAAAGTAACCACTAGCTTTAAAATAGGCGAAAACGTATATTTAAAATATCAGGAGACAGGATGTTTCCCAAACAAAAAACAACAATAATCAGTTTGAGCATCAGGATGTGAGATATGACAGGAGTTGTATCTAAGCACTGAAATACAAAGAAACCTTGACAGGATGTCGGGGTTTCTTTTTTTATTGAGCATATTAAAATCTAGATTAAACCCTGTTTTTAAATATTTTGCATGATCACGAGCTAAATATAGCTATTCTTTCCCAATGGATATAGATGAAATAACTGTTCAATTGCTCGAAAGATATTTGGAGAGTTAGTTAAAATTTCATTTTGTGAATAATAAATAATCAAATTTAAATGAAAAAATAAACCTATTAGGTTTTAAGGGTTATTTTTTAGCTAATCTTTATTTTTCTATTTTTCCCTTC
>NZ_QKVN01000084.1:0-3563 GCF_003231195.1 Acinetobacter sp. WCHAc060042 | reverse complement strand
AGGATGCACAGCAATAAAAGATTAATTATCTTGAGCAGCATATTTCAAGTTATCCGCTACACGATTCGTCCAGCCCTTTCCGTATGTTGGCCATGTTGAAAGTGATGTATAAAACTTCAATCGTTCGGCCGTTAATGAAAGCAGCACATCATTCAGATCGAGTGCATTCACTGCTGCAATTGTTTTAGGTCCAATCATGCCATCAGCTGTCACACCCGCAACCTGTTGAAGCTCAATGATTGCCCTTTTCTTCCCTGCATTAATTGCAAAGTCCCAAAGCTGGAATGTGATTGCAGAATGCAGACCATGACCGCCTAATTTATCCCACCAGTCTTTTTTATAAATTTCTTTGGCTTGGGCCAATGTGATGTTTTTAATATCAAGGTTTGGATAGGTGTTAGCAGCTAAACCAAACTTTGTGCCTTTTAAAGTGCCTACCCCAACCTTTCCGCTTGTCCAGTTCCCCGGATCACGACTGTCATTACTGTACCCACCTTCATGACCAATCAATCGCTGAAAGGCCTGATCAAAGGTAATAGAATTTACTGGTAATGTGGCAAAGCTTAGTAATTGTGGTACAGGATGAATTTCAGGCTGCTTTTTCAAACGTGCGAGCACCATTGCTACACCAACGAAAATCCCCACCCACTCAGCAACGTTTTCAGGAATCTTGTTTTTCAACTCTTGCGGAATCACCTCCCACACACTTAAAAACTGTTCTGAGAATAAAATCAGGGCATAAAAAAAGGCGCTTAATGCGCCTACTTGTACCGACTTGAGTTTCCAAGCCTGTTTCCAGTTTTCAATTAATTTCATTTAATACTCCAAGTGTTTGCTTGGCGTTTAAGCCAAGACTCGATAAATGTACTTCCCAAAATGCCAAGGGCCGATGCAATCGCTAAAAGGCCCAATGGGTTAATGTCTGGTATTTGCAAAACGGCCGCACCAGCAACAGTTGAAGTTGCAGAGCCTAGAATTGTTCGCCCAATCGCTAAGCGCCAAGTGAGTTTTTCATCCGAAACCAAGAGCTTTGCAAAGCCGATACAAGCACCAAGGACAATCAAAAGTAAAAAATTCTTTTCATGCTCTTGCATGAATCCCCCCTAATTTTTGGCAATAAAAAACACCCGGTTGGGTGCTATATGGTTGGTACTAATATTTTGTATGGGTGGTCAGCTGGTAAATTCTGTGTCAATCCGTATTTATGCGCGGCCCAGCCTTCAAGTTTTTGCCGATCTGTATTTGTTACAGCATACGAGCACACAATCAAACATGCGATTTCTACATTTGTCCGTCCAGTCAGCAATGTTCTTGCACCAATTGTCAGTCTATTGTTATAGCCTTGCGAGTCTGCTGAGTTTCCGCCCGATGCTGATATTACACCACTAGATGAAAGTGTTGCATTTTTATATATAGCTTGAGTGTTTCCAGTATAATTAATATCAATTCCTGAAATTAAATACTGCCCTGTATTTATGGTGTCATAAATTACATTCCCAGCATCAGTATCTAACCTTCTTGTTCCAGACGAGAAGCGCCCATCAGCATCAAATCTTGTTGATACCCTTACACCATCGCCAGTGCTAATTGGTGCTGAAAAAACCCAGCCCAACTCAGATGGTGTGCTTATTTTCTTCATAATGCACAGTATAAATGCACCATTCACATTCCTAAAAAGTGCTCCAGCTTCTGTTGTTGAAGAGATTAAATAATCATCAACACCATCGAATCTAAGTGCATTTTTCCCATTGATCGCATTAGAAATTAAAGATGGTCTATAAGATTGGGTTGCTTGTGAAAAGTTAATATTTGCACCAGTGTTTATGTTATTCCAATTTGTTGCAACACTACCTGACGCAACTATTGTTGTATCATCTAACCAAACTTTTGCTGCTATTGATAAATTCTGCGGTGTCCACTCTTTGCCAAAAAGCATTGATTTCTCATCACTCATTTTTTCAAGATTATTTTTTACCGCACCTATCCGCAGATAATATTTTTTACCCGCCACACAATCACTATCAATGTGGGTACGTACATCACCTGCAAAAATTGCTTTTGGCACCGGTAAATTTTCAATATCAATCGGCGTTTCTGAGCAGTAATAACGCTGCTCATCAACAAACCCATCTACTTTCCAATTTAACTCTAAACGATTAGTCATTTTTAAACTCAACTGTCAGGTCATACGGTGCAGAGAAGAATTGCGATAATTCAACTGCATGAGTAAATGGATTTAAACATTCATAGCCATCACGTATAGTTTTAATAACAATTTCAACAGTGCGCGCATCAGCTTGCATCGACGAAATTGGCAATGTGTAACTTGTGGTTCCCGTCACATTGGCATTTGTCGTTGCTAGTTCAAGATCGTTTTCATCTAATTGCGTCAGAACTAAATGCGTTTGTGTGCCTGGTTCAATGGTTACACCACCTTCAAACCAACCCAGAATACTGCCACCTGTTTGCTGTTGTCGATTGCGGTCCACCCAAGTCAAAACTAAGTCGGTTTCAATTTCGGTTGGCCAGTATGCATCGTTGATTTTCACATTTGCTGGAGGATAAGGTCGGTTTGCCAAACCAATCATTTCAATTACGTGTAAACTTGCTGATCCAATCGCAAGTTGTGATGAACCAGTATTCACTAAGGCTTTCACATTGAGCAATTCACCCGCGAAATAATCCGTCTCATCCAGTGCAATGTAATCATCACAGAATAAGATCAGAGAACCTGCAGCATGATCCTGCGGAACGGTGTAGTTCACCCCACGTTTGACCGTAATCTCAGTTTCACTGATAGCAGTCACCGCCATATGCTCATCATTGACCAAGATCCATTTACCCAGCTCAATTTCTTCTAAATCCTCTACTTTTCGAATAGCGAATGTAGATTCCATTTTGCCAATGGCCTGCTCTAATTCTGCACTTGGGCAATAATACAATGTTGCCTTGGAGACATAGCCTGAACCTGAATCCACATAGATCTCAGCCGACATGGCATTTTGTTGACCACGTGGGGCCACCACAGCAACGCGTGACAAAGTAGGCTCATCTGCAAGATCAGCATTCACTTCTGACTCAGTGGCAAATTGCACTGCGTCATAGTATTGAAGCTCAAGTACACGGACATGAGGATTATCAAGCGGCGCTTGATTGGCTGGGTTCTCATAGGGTGGTACATAAGGCACTACAGAGTTCATCGGGGTACTAAACACATCCTCAATGGCTTCGATGGTTGCACCAAAGTTGTGGTCATCCCCATAGTCAATTGAATTGACGCGCATCACCGCCCCATCCACACCATGAGCTGCCCAATTCCAATGAAAGGCATTGCCTTCTTTCAACTGTAATGCAGTGTCGGGATCAACATTGTTTAAAGTCACAATTTTTAAAGGACTGGAAAGCGCTTTTAAATCACGTTCAGCAGCGGTATAAGCCGTCTTGGCATTGGTGAAGCCATCATAAGTCACTGACTTATTCACCAAGCCATTTTGGGCAATGCGTGCAGGATCTTGTGCTGTCACCGTGGCATCTTTGCCTGTTTCTTTCTCCCAATAGGTCAC
>NZ_QKVN01000083.1:0-3642 GCF_003231195.1 Acinetobacter sp. WCHAc060042 | reverse complement strand
TGAATAGCCACCGATTTTGTAGACACCTTTTAGTTAGATAAAATGGCTAATTAACGAGGTGCTTATGAGCAGTAAACGATACCCTGAAGAATTCAAAATTGAAGCAGTAAAGCAAGTCACTGAGAAAGGCCATAGTGTGGCTGAAGTTGCTGTACGTTTAGGAACCACCACACATAGTCTGTATGCTTGGATTAAACGTTATGATCCACAGCAGCCCAAGATCACAGAATCTAATAATCCAAGTACAGAATTAGCAAAGTTAAAAAAAGAGCTGCAACGGGTTACTGAAGAAAGGGACATATTAAAAAAGGCCGCGGTGTACTTCGCAAGCCAGTCCAAATGAGGTACGCCTTTATTCAGGACAATCAGCACATATGGCCTGTTCGTCGTTTATGTTCAACTCTGGATGTTCATCACAGTGGTTATTACGCCTGGCTAAAGCAACCTACCAGTAAAACTGCCAAGAAACGGCAACAGCTTTCAGGATTAATTAAACAGTTCTGGCTGGAATCTGGCGGAGTCTATGGCTATCGCAAGATTCACTGTGATTTGAAAGATGTTGGCGAAAGTTGCGGGATCAATCGAGTACATCGGCTCATGAAGATGAATGGTCTCAAATCACAGCGAGGCTATCGTAAACCTAGAGCTCATACTGGTACTCCAGCTGTTGTTGCTGCAAACACTTTAGACCGCCAATTTAATCCAACGCAGCCGAACCAATTATGGGTCACTGATATTACCTATATCCGTACTCATGAAGGGTGGCTATATCTCGCAGTTGTGATTGACCTATTTTCGCGTCTTGTTGTTGGCTGGTCGATGAAATCCAGAATCACGACAGACCTGGTTTTAGATGCATTATTGATGGCTTTGTGGCGAAGAAACCCAAAGAACAAAGTCCTAATCCATTCTGACCAAGGCAGCCAATACACCAGTCATGAATGGCAGACATTTCTCAAGCATCATAATCTTGAAAGTAGTATGAGTCGTAGAGGCAATTGCCATGACAATGCTGTTGCAGAAAGCTTCTTCCAGCTATTAAAGCGGGAACGAATTAAAAAGAAAATCTATGCAACTAGAACTGAAGCAAGATCCGATCTCTTTGAATATATTGAGATGTTCTATAATTCAAAACGCAGACATGGTTCCAATGGTCAGCGTTCTCCATTAGATTATGAAAAGGCCCATCAAAAGATGGTTAGGTGTGTCTAGAATTTTGGTGGCTATTCAACCACAACAAAATAAGGTAGCTTAACTAGAGCAGAGTATCACTTATAAATAAGCTTTTAGTTGTTCAAACATGTGGGACCACCTCTATTTAAAAAAAGGAAAGAAGATGAAAATTAAGTTTTTAACAGTTTCATTGATGCTTATTCTGCCATTTTCTGTTTTTGCAGCAAATACTGTAGTAGAAAAAGCGGTCATTGAATCAAATAATACATATAAGGCGAAGTATAACTTAGAGGATATGACTGAGTTTAATCAGGCTCAAAAGGGCTTTATTGCCAAGCCAACAGGTCAAATTAAAAGTGAGAAAGGCAATGTTATCTGGGATTTTGATGCATTTAGTTTTTTACAAGATCAAGCACCAAATACCGTTAATCCCACTCTATGGCGACAAGCAAAATTAAACAACAATGTTGGGCTATTTAAAGTAACAGATCGAGTTTGGCAAATTCGTGGTTTTGATTTGGCAAATATGACCATCATTCAGGGTGATACTGGCTGGATTATTGTGGATACATTAACCTCTAAAGAAACGGCTGAAGCAGCACTTAAATTTGCTAGACAGCATTTAGGTGAGCAAAAAATTTCAGCCATTATCTTTACCCATAGCCATATCGATCATTTTGGTGGTGCATTAGGCGTTCTTTCTAGCGAAGAAATTAACGCTAGAAAAACTCCAATTATTGCGCCAAAAGGCTTTATGGAAGAAGCGACCAGTGAAAATGTGATGGCAGGTTCAGCCATGATACGTCGTGCGACTTATATGTATGGAACTTTTCTACCTAAAAATGCGGAAGGATTGGTGGATACAGGTTTAGGTAAGGCTGTTGCTGTGGGAAAAATGGGCATCCTTGAGCCTACACAACTGATCACTCAACCAGAACAGAAAATGACGGTTGATGGCTTGGATTTTGTGTTTTATAACGTGCCGGGTTCAGAAGCACCAGCAGAATTAACGTTCTCTATCCCATCATTGAAACTTTATAACGGCGCAGAAATTCTATCTCATACCATGCATAATCTTTATACCCTTCGGGGTGCTAAAGTCCGTGATGCCTTAAAATGGGTGGGCTATCTAGACCAAGCAATGCAGCATGCCAAAGCATCCGATGTATTGATTGCACAGCATCATTGGCCTGTCTGGGGCAATGACAATATTCAAGATTTTATTAAAACCCAGCGAGATGTTTATAAGTTCACGCATGATCAGACGGTGAGATATATGAACTCTGGTTTTAATGGCGCTGAAATTGCCGAAAAAATTAAGCTTCCAGCGGCACTTGATCAAAAACTATATGCTCATGGCTATTATGGAACCCTAAAACATAATGTAAAAGCAGTATACCAATATTATATGGGATGGTTCGATGCCCATCCTTCCAATTTAGATCCATTACCCCCTAAAGCTGTTGCAAAAAAATATATTGAGTTAGCAGGTGGGGAGAACAATGCATTGAAAAATGCGCGGGATGCCTACGCTCAAGCTGACTATAGATGGGCTGCCGAGATTTTAAAACATATTGTGTTGAATAACCCTCAAAACCAACAAGCAAAAGACTTATTGGCGAATACTTATCGTCAATTGGGCTATGCTGCTGAGGCTTCAACTTGGCGTAATTTCTTTTTGGTGGGCGCTCAAGAGCTACAAAATAATGTACCCCTACAAAATACTTCTGATCCGAGTGATTTATTGATTCATACACCAACTGAAAGATTTCTTGAAGCTATGGCGACAAATTTAGATGTGGAAAATTTAAAAAATGAAAACCAGTGTATCAATCTGGTTTTGTCGGATACCAAAGAGCATTTTTCATTATGGGTTGAAAACTCAGTCATGCAGTTTAAGCGTTATGATGAAAGTAAAGATTTGGCATTGGATTGCCCTACATTAACCTTAACCAAGCCCTTATATCTAAAAATGATTACAGGTCAAATAGAAGGGGTAAAAGTCCTGCTTTCTAAAGACAGTAAAGTCAAAGGTAATCCACTGAAAATTGGAAAATTCTTTGCAATGTTTAAACGTCCAGATTCAATTTTCCCGATTGTGACTCGACCAAATGGCTAAGCTCAAATAAGTAAAGTCGAAACTTAAATTAATAGATCCAAAGAAATGGGTGAAATTATCAACTTGGTTCTCCCAATCTTATAACAGGAATACAAGAAATTATTTCTTGTATTCCTCTTTAAAATTAAAAGTAAGCTATATGTATTTTAACTCTATTGATACTTTATTAAATGGTTTTTGAATTTTTATACTTTATTTTCGATGGAGATATTTTTATTAGTAGCTTGTTTAAAAAAGATTTGTTTATTTTTCTATTAATTGCTTCTAAATAATAACTTCAATATTTTTGTGGTTAAAAGGCAAGGGGGTATTATGATGTGTTTTTTATTGAAAATAAGCTTTTATATTAG
>NZ_QKVN01000082.1:0-3743 GCF_003231195.1 Acinetobacter sp. WCHAc060042 | reverse complement strand
TGTAAAAATTGCTGCCATTTTTTATTTTCGTTTTGTAATTCTCTAATTTGATTTAAATAAGTGCGATCCTGAATTTTAAATGACACATCAAAATCACCATCTTCACAGATTTCTTTCTTTTCATTGTTTTTTTTGGCTTCAGTTAAATCTAAAATTTTCTGTTTATTCGCCTCTAATCTGCTTTGAACCCACTGCAAATCAAACGCTCTAAACTTTATTTGCAGTGTGGGTAAAATCAGCTGTACAGCCTGCGAAGCATTTTTGAATCTGCCATTTTTCTGTGCATAACTAGTTAATTCTGAATAGAATATCTCAAGCTTTTTATGCAACAGCGGCGCATATCGTTTACGTACATTTAAAATTCCATTAATTCTACGCTTTAAACTCGGGTTATAGGTGTAGACTTTCCCACTTTCATCTTCAACCAATTCTATGTATTTATTTAATATTTCTGAATATTTTTCATTAACCTGCTGCTGTCTATAGTCACTAATTCCTGTTGTCACCGTACTCATTTGATCAAGTAAATTCAGTAAATCCTGTACCGTATACATTTCCCCTAAAAACTGCATTTGCTGGCACTCTACCATCAGTTCAACCAACAATTTGCGTTCTGACGCGTCAAACTCAGTCTTTGGGTCAGGATCACTCATTATTTTATGTTCTCTTAAAAAGCGTCCAGCATGATCCAAAAAGCAATTCAGAATTTCGACCTTCAGTTGCTCAAAATCAAAAAGAGTGCAATTTTTCATTTTCAGTTCTAAATAATATTTTTCAGTATCTTATATCAACATTCTAGTAAAATATTATTTTTAATTATTAGGATTACATAAAAATCTATGTAAAAAAAATAGGATGAAGGCATCGAGATGGTTAACCTTCAGTCAAAAGGTATCCCATTTGAATTTAAAACTGTTCTGGTATGGAGTACCTGAATTCATGAGTTGCTTTCAAATTAATACTACTGACCTTCTTTTTATAAAATATCGCTCTATGATTGTCGAACTGATGACAATTGTTGCTGACTATTACCCTCATCTTAGTAAAGCTGAAGCTTTAAGAAAGGCGAATAATCAAGAATTCCCTTTTTCAGTGTTTAAAATAGATCAAAGTAAACGTGCACCTTTTTTGGTGCACATTAAAGATCTCGCAGATATTTTAGATAGTAAGTATTTAGAAGCTTCTAAAGATTATGCTACGTTTCATCGATGAGGCGTAGTACTTCCTCTAACTGCATAACATCCCTTCTCGCCTTCACTGACACATAACGCTGTAAACTGCTCCAAGAATCATGCAGACTTACTTTCTGAATCTCAGGAATAGTAAAGCTCTGTTCAGCTAGTCTAGTACATCCTTCATGTCTCAAATCATGAAAGCGTAGATCATCGATACCCAACATTTTACAAGCCTCTCTAAACTCTTTACCCAAGCTTTTAGGATTCAATGGCAACAGTAAGTTTTCATCATGCCCAAGCATCAACATCCGTTCTCGAACTTCTGACTGCTTTATTCTTTTAATCATTTCCTTACAAGGTTCAAGGACATCAAATGATTTATGATTACCTTTAGAGCCATTTGGATTTTTTAGATCATGTACTTTCCATGTTGAGTGATGTGAATCATAATCTCGAAGAAATAATCGTGTTAACTCAGCTTCACGTCTGCATGAGAAAACAGCAAACCAGATTATTAAATGCATTGGGTATTTAGAACCGTTACGGTTTAGCTTCCATCGCTCTGTGAAATACTTCGTCAATGCAATCAGCTCATCCGTTGAAGGAAGCCGGTCTCTTTTTTGACTGGAAGATATTTGACGTGTTTTTCTTAACTGCGCCGTAGCCTTATCAAAACCGTTTAAATCAATATCCATTTCCCACATAACAGCAGCATGAGAAAGTACACCACGGATATGTAAAAGCTCATGTTGCTGCGTACTAGTCGCAATAGGCTCAAGTTCCAAATGAGGGACTCCCCCCTTCCTTAAAGCAACATGCTCGGCCAAATGTACTGATTTTATTTTTGTGATAATATTGCGCGCGATTGGTAGCTTCTTAATTAAAAGCAGAGAATAGCGTTTCGTCCTTCCGTACTCGCTCCCGACTTCATCCAAATATTTATCTATGGCATCTGATAAGGTCAGATCAATCAGCTTTTCTTTGCCAAGTAAAATATCAGGATTTTCTTGAATTTCGACTTCTCGTTTCTTAACCCAGTTTTCAGCCAACTTCTTTGAGTGAAATGTTTTACTTTCAGAGAATGTAGGAAAGCCCTTTCGATTAATTCGAATCGCAGCACGATAGTTAACTTTACCATCTGCACCTTTCCTTGCTGTAATTGACCCCATAATTTACACCACAACCTGTTTTTTTGATTATGGTGTAAAATTTGGTGTAAATGCAAACCGATTAACCCACCTAAATATAGGTTCAAACAGATTCGCGCAGGTTGCGAAATATAGATTAAAGGTATGATTTTTAATGACTATTAACAAAAACATTGAAAACACTCAATCTCCGCGAATCAGTGTTGCACCGATGATGGATTGGACCACAAAAGACTATCGTTTTTTTGCACGTCTCTTCAATCCGAATGTAATTTTATATACCGAAATGGTGACTACAGGTGCCATTCTATTTGGTGGTGCAAATCGTCATTTAGACTATAACAATGAAGAGCACCCAATTGTTTTACAACTTGGCGGCTCAAACCCTAAAGACTTAGCTACATGTACCAAAATGGCTCAAGACTGGGGCTATGACGAAGTTAACCTCAATGTTGGCTGTCCAAGTGACCGTGTACAAAACAATAAAATTGGTGCATGTCTTATGGCAGAGCCAGACCTCGTCGCAGAATGTATCGCTGAAATGCGCCATGCTGTGGATATTCCCGTGACCGTTAAACACCGTATCGGCATTGATGACATGCATTCTTATGAAGAAATGCTACATTTTGTTGATACCGTTGCCAAAACGGGTTGTGATAATTTCATCGTACACGCACGTATTGCCTTGCTTCAGGGACTTTCTCCGAAAGAAAACCGTGAAGTGCCCCCCCTACGCTATGAAGATGTCTATCGTTTAAAGCAAGAGCGTCCAAATCTATTGATTGAGATTAATGGCGGGGTCAAAACCTTTGCAGAAACGCAAGAGCATCTCAAACATGTGGATGGTGTAATGATCGGACGTGAGGCATATCACAATCCCTACTTTCTGGCTGAACTTGGTCAGTTGTGGAATTTAGAACTTCCAGACCGCTTTGACATTATCAATCAAATGCTGCCGTATATTGCCCAGCGTATGGCTGAGGGTGCTCCGTTATCAATTATCACTCGTCACATTTTAGGTTTATTTCAAAACCTTCCGGGTGCTCGCAAATGGCGCCAGGCCTTAAGTGGTGGTAATGCTAAGACTTTTGCTGATGTTGAAAATGCAATTCTCAACATTAAAGACGCGATGCAACGCACCGAAGATTATTTAAAAGAACAGACTCTAGCTTAGTAATTTAGAATATTAATCTAAAAGAAAAAAGCGAAGCAGATGCTTCGCTTTTTTCTTTTATAGTCTGATACAAGGCTTTACTAAAGAACGTTTTCAATATTGGTCACACACACATTTCATTTTAAATTCATTAGGTGGTTAACCCGTAAATTTACTCAGAGCGCGCCAGTATTTATCTTTGAACAGGCTGACTTCTATTTCAAAGTTGTCTTTATATTTTTCAATCACTTGATCAATGACTTTAGA
>NZ_QKVN01000081.1:0-4014 GCF_003231195.1 Acinetobacter sp. WCHAc060042 | reverse complement strand
ATAAATCCGAGAATTATCGTATGATTTAAAAAATTCAAAAGAATAAACGGTAGTCGACGCTTTTTATGCCTAAATACATCCGTAGCACCTTGATGATGACCACTCTCGTTTCGCTTTTGAGTGGTTGCCAAGTGGTCAGTGTGAAAAATCAATCACTGAACGTCACGATTACCAATGAGCGTGAGAGTATTTTAACGCGGGATAAGCTCAGTGAAGCGAGTCTAAACGTGCTGTCTATGACGGGTAGAGAAGCCAAAATCTGTTCAGAGCAACCTGAAGAATGTGTCAGCGAACTCAAACAGATTCCACAAATTCAGGATGAACAGCTCCTCTCTACTGCCAGCGAGCTGTATCTCGCTAAAGCACTTTCCTTAGAAAAATCATCTGCCTGTAAAGTCAGTATTTTAGCCAAGACACAGTCTGAAGAAAAACAGGCACTGCAAAAACAAAACTACCAAAGCTGCCTAGATCAACAACTCGGCATGCTGGATAAAAGCATTCGCTATAGTTATGCCTACATGTTTAACACCAAACGTGGCCCGCAAGACCGTATTTTTGATAACCGTCAAGTCCAACTCCGTGACTTTTATAACCAAGCTATCGCTAAGCTTGTAAATAGTTATCGCTTACGCCATGGGCCATCTGAAGTCGGCAATCAAATAAAAGTGGGGCAAAGTATTTACCGCATAAATTATGACAACTACCCACTTTTAAAAAACCGTCAAGTTGAACAACTGATGTCAACTTACAATATGAACTTTTCAGGCCTACGCTCTATCACACGTCGCGATGGTTTTGGTTCAGAGTTTCTGATTGTCCTCCCACCCGAGCACAATGACACCTCACCAGAAAAAGCCAAATATATTGTCGATCCACTGCATTATCAGTACACCAATGATCGTAATCCTAACATTCACAATGCCCGTTATTTAGCAGCGACTATTACCGCACAGCCACGCTCTGCATCTAGTATCGATGAAATCTTAAACACCCCTGAGTTTGAAATCTCAGCTTATGATCCCTACAAGTTTGAATCTGCGAAAATTGCAGGCAAAAGTTACCCTCTTGCTGCAAACTTTTCTGCACCTTATGGCTTATGGTTGGCACAAAACAATTTAGGTAAAGCCGCGTATTTATCACTGATTGATCGTGATGCACGCCTCACCATGCCGCACCTATACATGCTTGAGCCGTACAACCCAAATAAAAAAGTGGTGGTGCTCGTTCACGGTCTAGCCAGCAGCCCAGAGGCATGGATTCGTCTGACGAATGATGTCATGGGCGACCCCGTGCTACGTGAGCACTATCAAGTCTGGCAAGTGTTCTACTCGACCAATATACCAATTTTAGAAAGTCGTTTCCAAATCTATGCAATCATTCAACAAAGTTTTAATTTGGTCGACAGCAAAGCACCTGCCAAAAAGGATGCCGTGCTAGTGGGTCATAGTATGGGCGGCATTATTGCGCGGCTTTTGGTAAGCGATGCTGACTTAACCCCTGCGGCAATGAAACTGCTACCCAATCGACGTGTGCAACAATTTAAAAATGATCCTCTGTTTAAATCGCGCCTCGACATTCAACCGATTCCAAATTTCAGTCGGGCCATTTTCTTAGCAGCGCCACATCGTGGGACAGAGTTTGCTGACCGCTGGTTTACCCTCGCGGCGCGTAAAGTCATTCGTCTACCAGGTGCATTTTTGGGGGCACTGACCGATGTTATACAAAGTAGTGACCCTGACCTACAAGAATTTATTAAAGATGTAGATAATGGACTCATACAAAATGGGCCAAGTGATCTCAGCAAGAACTCTAACTTCACTCGGTTAACTAAAAACGTCGTTCCATACAAAGGCATGAAATTCCACAGCATCATGGGGAATGCGACCAAAAGTGATGACATCAATATCATTACAGACGATGTCGTGCCTTATACGAGTGCCCATCTAGATGGTGCATTGTCTGAGAAGATTATTAAAGGTGGACATTCTATTCAAGAAACGCCTGAAGCTGTTCTTGAGTTACGTCGTATCCTACGGTTGCAGCTGACTGAACTCGGTCTGTATAAGCCTTAAATCTTAAAAAGCCTAAACAGATGTTTAGGCTTTTTTATTTTTGCTTTACACCTAATGCCTACAGCAATAATCACTTGGCTGTTTAACAACTGTTCGCTTTATAGATGATTTATTGTTTAGTCGTTTTCAATTTTGCTAAGATATTGCCATTCATACAATAGCTGTTCATAGCGCATAAATACACACGGTAAGCGGTGTCGCTCGGTCTATTTTTATATTGTGCATTTTCAAAGATTTAAGGATTTCACCTACATGAGCAATTCGGGAATCATAACTGATTTGTCCACACTCACACCCATGATGCAACAGTACATGGGCGTCAAAATGCAACATCCGCACTCTTTGATGTTCTATCGTATGGGTGACTTCTACGAGCTGTTCTTTGAAGATGCACACAAGGCCGCTAAACTTCTCGGGATTACCCTGACCCATCGTGGCAAAGCCAATGGTGAACCCATCCCTATGGCAGGCGTTCCTTACCATGCAGCTGAAGGCTACCTTGCTCGCTTGGTGAAAAAAGGCGAAACCGTCGTCATTTGCGAGCAAATTGGTGAGGTTACAGGTAAGGCCCCTGTTGAACGTGGCGTTGTCCGGATTATTACTGATTTGCTGCCTTAGTGTACCAATGGGCTTTGTTGCATAAATATGTAAGCATCTGATTTAAATAAATTTAATTTTGGGGTGGTGTTTTAAAAAGTATGCTGACATTAAATGAAGCCATTATTGATGTAAAAGAAGGTTAAGTCGAAGGCTTTAAAATGGTTTTCAAGCTTTTTGGAGAAATTACAACTTCTTCTAAAACCACGCCTTATTCGATGCCTTATTTTGCAATTATTACCTTCAATTCCTACAGTAAAAAACTTACCAATACTTTGCTTGCAGTTTTTAAAAGCAGTGATGAAACTGTCCCAATGATCACTTGCAATTCGGGTGTAGTGAATACCTAATTGTTTAAGCTTTGTCTTCAACCTTTGGACTGTAGCTAAATCTCTCTTACCCCAAACATAAGCAACAATCTCACCTGTTTCTCGATGGTAAGCGTAAATAAGCCATTGTTTATTATTTTTATTTCCAACAAAAGTCCAGAATTCATCTACTTCGAGAGATTCATAATGACTTTGTTTAGGCTGAATTTGATAGGCCGATTCAGTTAAAGTCCGTAAGACTTTACCGATACTAATGCGCTCAACTTCAGCGATATCTCGTATACCGCTGCCTCTGACCATTAACTGTAATATTTTACGAGTAATGCCAGAATTACATCCTAGATAGCTCAGAGCATGGTCACCAATAAACTGACGTTTGCAGTCTTTGCATTGGTAGTTCTGTTTCCCATCTACTTTGATGCCATTTTTCTTTATACTGTCACTGAGGCAGGTTGGACATTTGATTTCTAGAGTTATTTGCATTTCTCTATTTTATCAAAATTCAACCTGCTTTTTTTTAGCATACTTTTTGATACACCACCAAAAATAATATTCATTACTATGCTCCTAATGTTATTTACCGTAAAGAGATAGCAAGTGAAACTTGGTTTAAACTTAAACTACTAAGATTTTCAGAGCGAGATTATTTAACAAATCAAGTGAAATTACCTTCTGACTACAATTTAAATCTTTTGATTTTTGGTATTCCTCAATTCTTAATTAGAAGGCTTTGTGTGAGAACATCTAAAATCCCTCAAGTCCCTCGAGAATGGATCAATTAAATTTTAAATGATATTTTTAATCGGCTTTGTTGCACAAAGATTTTAAATGCAAAGCGCCCCTAATTGAGCCAAATTTAAGGCGTAACTTGGGTAAGTGGTCGACCTAATTCCGTAAATCTGTTAAGGACTGCTACACGTGCATGGATCTCATTCACTTGACTATCAAAACTCCTTGCACTGAGTTTATCTCCTAATAATTTGATGCAATGCATCTTAGTTTCAACCAAACTTCGC
>NZ_QKVN01000080.1:0-4571 GCF_003231195.1 Acinetobacter sp. WCHAc060042 | reverse complement strand
CACTATTTGCAACAGTGCCAAAAAACCTCCTTAAGGAGGTTTTTTAAAATCAACTGGATTAAAACTGCGGTTTAACCACCACTAAAATCACTACTGCGAGTAAAATAAGCGTTGGCATTTCATTGAAGAAACGCCAAAACTTATGTGATTTGTAATGCGGGTTTTCCATCAGTTTTTTACGGTAATAACCACAAACAAAATGGTAAATCACCAGTAAGCCCACTAATCCAACTTTCAGGTAAAACCAGAGTGCTTCATGGTAATGCCGAGTTGCATCACCCCAATCCACTAAAAAATGCGCTGTGATGAGAGTGGCAAGCATTGACGGCCACATGATGCCGCGGTACAACTTTCGTTCCATAATCTGGAAACGCTGATGACTCGTGCCATCTTCACTCATCGCATGATAAACATATAAACGTGGCAGGTAGAACAATGCCGCGAACCAACAAACGACTGCAATAATATGTAATGCTTTTACCCACAAGAAAGCATCAGAAGGAGCATCCATCCATTCACCCTTTTAAAGGGCAGTGTGGCAGAAGTTGATCATCCATGGCTGAATGATCAACACTTCTTAGCTTAGCCTTCCTATTTTTTGAAAACAAGAAGACAGGCATTTACACCGCCAAAACCGAAACTGTTACTCATCACAGTATTCAATTTTGCATCACGTTTTTCAAGTACGATATCAAATCGTTTTGCGCCTTCATCCAGTTCAGTCACGTTGATGTTTGGTGCAATAAAGTCATTTTTTCATCATCAATACTGAATAAATCACTCATATAGGCATACGATACGGATACAGTCCATTCAGTTTCGCTGACTGTAAGCGTCATATGTTCACAGCTCATTAGCCATTGCGTAGTGATCCTGAAAACAGCCAGTTTTTACGTCCCATGCATGGGTATTTGTAGTCATGAATTAAGTCCCCATTTATTTTTAAGTGGGAACTTAATTAAGGCTTATCGGATAGCTTGGTAAAGTGTGTTCACTAGAGAGGTTGCTACAATCCTTTTTGGGGAAAGAATTAGTTCATTAGAAAGTGATGATTCAGTGGAATGAGCTTAGATAGTGGCAGTCCGAACCGATTAGGTATCTAAATTAGGAAGGAATTGTTTTACATAATACTTAAAAATAGATTATATTATTCTTAATTAAATAAGATAAGCAAAATACAGATGCAAACATTTTTATTAGGAAAGAGGGCTCTTTCCGTTCTTGTAGTGCTTATTACATTAATCTTATTTTTGGTTTATGTCCTATTGCGTACAGGACCTTTTGCACCTGTCAAGGTCACTCTGATACAAGTTCAGTATAAATCCATTCAGCCTAGTCTATTTGGTATAGCGACTGTTGAAGCTCGTCATAATTACAAGATTGGTCCCACAACGGCAGGTCGTCTTAAAAACCTTCGAGTCGATATAGGAGATGCTGTACAAGCTGGACAACTTTTAGGGGAAATGGATCCCATTGATTTAGAAGAAAAAATACTTGCGCAACGTGCCATTATCCAAAAAATCATCTCTCAGCAACAAGATACTCAAATTCGTCAAAAGTTTGCACAGCAACAAGTTCAACGCTATCAGCAACTCACCAAAATCAATGCCACCAGTCAAGAGTCACTCGCCATTAAGCAGCAGGAACTTGATCTTGCTACAACGGCACTTGGCTCAATGCAGCAAGAACTTAATAAAGCCCGTGCAGACCTCAATACACTACAAGCCCAGCGCGACAATTTAAATTTAATGGCAACAGCACCAGGTATAGTCACAGCCCGTTATGCAGAACCTGGCTCTACTGTAGTTGCAGGGCAAACCGTATTGGAAATTGTAGACCCGAAGTCTATTTGGTTGAATACACGCTTCGATCAATCTAGTGCGATTGGCTTAGCCTCAGGTTTACCTGCACAAATTCATTTACGTTCGCGTCAAAGTAACACGCTTTCAGGTCAAGTCTTATGGGTAGAGCCTCGTGCAGATGTTATTACCGAAGAAATCTTAGCCAAAGTAGTCTTTAGTCAACAACCTAACCCTCTACCCCCTTTAGGTGAATTAGCAGAAGTGACAATTAAACTAGCACCACTGTCTCGCAGCCTTGCTATTCCAAATGCTGCTATTCACCGCATCAATAACCAAGTCGGTGTCTGGAAAGTGACAGATCAAAAACTACAATTTATTGAAATTAAACTAGGTCGCTCTAATTTAGAGGGTGATGTTCAAGTACTCGATGGTCTATCAGAAAATGATCAAATCGTTTTATATAGTGAAAAACCACTTAATGCGAAAAACCGTTTGCGTATTGTAAAAAATCTTGCAGGAACATCTGAATGATTAGCTTAGCCGGTCGGGATATATTCCATTCATGGGGTAAGTTTGTTTTTACTGGTTTTGGACTTGGCTTGTTGATCGGCGTGACTCTAATTATGGCGGGTGTCTACCGTGGTATGGTGGATGATGCCAAGGCTTTATTAAATAATAGCGGTGCAGATTTATGGGTAGTACAACAAGATACGCTTGGTCCATATGCTGAACCTTCTAGTGTGCGTGATGATTTATATCGTAGTGTCATGACTACACCTGAAGTAGAACATGCCTCAAATATTACTTATCTGACCACACAAGTTCATTATAAAGATAAAGATATCCGTGCGATGGTGGTTGGAATCCATACAGGTGAACATGCCTGGAATAATTTAGGCTGGCCACCTTACCTTTTAGCGGGACGTCAATTGACTCGAGGGCACTATGAAGCTGTTGTAGACATCACTTCAGGACTTAAATTAGGTGATCGCATCAAAATCCGTCGTAATTATTTTACTGTAGTAGGATTGACTCGACGAATGGTGTCATCAGGTGGTGACCCGATGATTTTTATTCCGATTAAAGATGCACAACAAGCCCAATTTCAAAAAGATAATGCGGCAATTTTACAAGACCGCCGACGTACCGCACAAAATCCAATTTACAATCGGCCTGCTTATCCAGATTTATTAGACAGTGTTCTGAGTGCTCAAACCAGCAATCGTTATGTAAATGCAATTTTAGTCCGTCTTAAAACTGGTACTTCCGCAGAAGATACTGCTGAACACATCCAACGTTGGCAGCAACTGACTGTCTACACGCGTCTTCAAATGGAACATATTTTAATTAGCAAGATGATTGCAACGTCAGCAAGGCAGATTGCGATGTTTTTAGTAATTTTGGCTTTGGTGAGCGCGGCAATTGTGGCATTTATTATTTATACCCTAACCATGGATAAAATTCGAGAAATTGCAGTTCTGAAACTAATTGGAACACGCAACCGAACGATTGCCTGGATGATCTTACAGCAAGCGCTCGCACTTGGTCTAATTGGATTTACTATAGGTAAAATCACTTCAACCTTTGCTGCGCCATATTTTCCAAAGTATGTATTATTGATTCCTCAGGATTCTATTCTTGGATTTATTGCTGTGATGTTGATTTGTATGTTGGCAAGTCTAGTAGCTATTCGTATGGCATTACGTATTGATCCAGCCGAAGCAATTGGAGGATAACACATGACCCACGGAATTTTAATTGAGGGTTTAAAAAAACGTTTTGGGCAAGGTGATAATGCTTTTTATGCATTAAAAGATGTCAATATGTGGGTGGATCCAGGAGAAGTTGTTGGACTGATTGGTCCGTCAGGTTCAGGTAAAAGTACCTTATTAAAATGTTTAGGCGCTGTGATTGATCCCACTGAAGGACGTATGACTTTAGGGAGTGAAGTGATTTTTGATCAACACTGGTTGGTAAAAGATTTAAGTGCATTGCGACGTGACAAAATTGGTTTTATGTTCCAAACACCTTATTTGATTCCTTTTTTGAATGTTTTAGATAATGTTGCGCTATTACCTATGCTTGCAGGTGTTCCTAATAACATAGCACGTGCAAGTGCTTTAGAAATTTTAACGGCTTTAGATGTTCAGCATCGTATTCATGCCATGCCTGGGCAATTATCGGGTGGTGAACAACAACGTGTAGCTATTGCACGCGGCTTGATTAATAAGCCACCTGTCATTTTGGCAGATGAGCCAACGGCACCTTTAGACAGCGTTCGTGCCATGACTGTAATTCGTTTGTTGCACGAAATGGCGGAAAAATTTCAAACAGCAATTATTGTTGTTACACATGACGATAAAATTATTCCGACTTTCCAGCGACTATATCATATTCGTGAGGGAATAACGTATGAAGAAAAAGGAGAGGGTCGTAGTTTCTAAAAGCGTAGAAATTTAAAGTATTTTATCTAGTTGATAGATTTAGATTAATAGCTTAATTATTTTCAATAAGCTGAATAAATTTTCTTTTTATTGCGTTGTTTTAAGTGGTATTCATCTGCTTTGGATAAACGAATAGTTTTCATATTTTTACGATGATATGTAATTAAACCAAATGTCTTGATTCCTCGAATTTGATTTTTAATTCTTGACTGATATATCCACGAACAGCATAGAGTTTTGTTTTTAAGCCTTCTACCAAATGCTCAATCATTTTAATGTCTGAACCGTACCGGGTTTGTCGGAGACTTTTTTATTTAAGTTAGGC